>NZ_JBHMCY010000014.1:55244-115572 GCF_042430725.1 Streptomyces cinereospinus
GACGGCGGCCGGGACGGCGGGGGCCGAGCGACGGGGGGTGCGGACGGCGGCCGGGACGGCGGGGGCCGAGCGACGGGGGGTGCGGACGGCGGCCGGGACGGCGGCGGCCGAGCGGCCCGGGGCGAGGGCGTCGGCGAGAGCGCCGGCGGCGTGACCGAGTGCGCGGACGGTGCCGGCGAGCGGGGGCCGGCGTACGAGGTGATCTACCTCCTGGAGGCCGGCGACGCCGCCGTGGACCGGCTGCGGGAGCGGCTCGACGCCCTGGGCGACTCGCTGGTGGTGGTCGGCGGCGACGGCCTGTGGAACGTCCACGTGCACGTGGACGACGCGGGCGCCGCCGTGGAGGCGGGCGTGGAGGCCGGGCGCCCGCACCGGATCAGGATCACGCACTTCGGCGCCGGCGACGCGCACACGGTACGGGCCGAAGGGCGCCCTCGGGAGCGCGTGCAGCGGGCCGTGGTGGCCGTCGTGCCCGGCGAGGGCCTGGCCGGGCTGTACGCCGAGGCGGGGGCCACGACCGTACTGGCGCGTCCCGGGGAGCCGCCCGCCAGCGGCGAGCTCGTGGAGGCCCTGCGGCGGGCCCACGCGCGCGAGGTCGTGCTGCTGCCCAACGACCCGGAGCTGCGCCACACCGCCGCCGCGGCGGTCGAGCAGGTCCGGGCGGAGGGCGTCCGCGTGTCCCTCATCCCCACCCGCTCCGCGGTGCAGGGCATCGCGGCGCTCGCGGTGCACGAGCCGGAGCGCCGCTTCGACGAGGACGTGGTGTCCATGACCTCGGCGGCGGGCGCCACCCGCCACGGCGAGGTCGTCGTGGCGGAGCGGCAGGCCTGGACCATGGCGGGCATCTGCCAGGCCGGCGACGTCCTGGGGCTCGTCGACGGGGACGTGGCCGTGATCGGGGCGGACGTCGCGACCGTCGCCGGGACCGTGCTGGACCGGATGCTCGCGGCCGGCGGGGAACTGGTCACCCTGGTGCTCGGCGACGAGGCCCCGCAGTCCGTCGCCGAGCACCTGCGGGCCCGGGTGCGGGAGGCCTACCTCGCCGTGGACACGGTGGTGTACCGGGGCGGGCGGCAGGGGGCGCTGCTGCTGATCGGGGTGGAGTGAGCAAGCGGGGAGCGGTTGTTCGACGATCCTCCCCGTCCTTCCCCTCTCGTGCCGGTCACCGGCGCCCGATCGCGCGCCCCTACTCCTCCCGCACCTCCGGTACCTCCAGCACCACCCGCAGCATCTGCTCCGCCTCCGCCCGCCGCTCCCGCGCCGCCTCGTCGTCCTCGGCCGCGTCGGCGTAGGCCTCCAGCACCGCATGCGCGCGTGCGGCGGCCTCGGTGCCGCGGCCCAGGTCGGCCGCCAGCCACCCCGCGGCGAGTTCCGCGCCGGTGCGGGCGTGCCGGGCGTCGGCCCCGAGGGCGGCGAACACCGAGACGGCCTCCTCCATCTCGGTCAGGGCCTCCTCGAACGCGGCCTGGATCGAGCCGTCCTCGGCGTCCTCGGCGGACGAGCGGGCGAGCAGGTCGCCGAACTGGCGGTGGGTGTGCCCGAGTTCGCCGGTGAGCCGCTGCCGCGACTCCTCGTCGGCCGCGGTGGACAGCGCGCTCTCGCACTCGTGGACGGCGGCCGCCATCAACTCCCGTGCGGCCTCGGTGCCGTCGTCCGTGCGCAGCGCCAGCCACGCGCGGGCGCGCAGGGAGCGGACGAGGCCGTGGACGTTGTCCAGCGAGCGCCACAGCTCGCCCGCACGCGCGTAGGCCCGGTCCGCCTCGGCGGGCAGCCCGGCATGGCCCAGGGACTCGGCGGCGAGGTGGGCCAGGGTGGCGTGGTCGTGCTGCTCGGGCCAGTGCCGGGCGATCTCGGCGGCCTGCAGGCGGCGCTCGGCGGCCGCCCGGTGCTCGCCGAGTTCGCTGAGGCAGTCACCGAGCCACCACTGCGTCTGGACGATCGCGCCGTCGCCGTGCGTCTCGGCGCTCAGGTCGGGCAGCGCCGACTCCAGCACCTCCGCGGCCTCGGCCCACCGCTCCTGGCGCAGCAGGAACCCGCCCAGCAGATGCCGCGCCCAGACGCCGAAGGTGGGCCCCTCGCCCGCCTCGTCGGCCCAGTGTGCCGCCTCCAGGGCGTGTTCGGCGGCCTCCGCGGACCGCCCCCGGCCGCCGAGGACCTCGGCCAGCTGGAGGTGCAGCTGGGCCCGTCCGGTGGCCTCCAGGTGCGGTCCGCCGTGCGCCAGGGCCGCCCTCAGCGCCCGCTCGGCCTCCGCGGTGTCCCCGAGGTGCTGGGCGAGACCGGCCAGCCGGGCCTCGTACTCCACCGCGAACCACGGCAGCCCCGCGCCGACGTACGCCGCGGCGGCCCCCGCGAACAGCTCGGCGGCCTGCTCGACGTCCCCGTGGTGCACGGCCAGCTCGGCGAGCATCGCCCGTGCCTCGGCCGCCCGGGAGGCGAGCCGGACGTCGTCCCCGGTGCGGCCCCCGACGAGCGCCTGCACCTCCCGCACGGCCGCCTCGGCCTCCGCCAGGACGGTCTCGCGCGCGACGGGGCCGTCGCCCTCGTGCACCCGCCGCATCATGATCCGGGCCCGTCCCATCAGCACGGACGCGGTCTGCCGTACGCCGGTGCCGTCCTCGGCGTACAGGGCGAGAACCTCGTCGTAGGGGGCGGCGACCGCCGCGACGGCCTCGTCGACGTGACCGGTGAGCGCGCGGACGTACGCCGCACGCGCGCGTGCCGCCAGGGCCTCGCCGGGGTCGCCCGCCTCGGCGTACAGCTCGGCGGCGCGCTCGAAGAGCGCCGCGCCCTCGGGGCCCCGTTCCATCGCCTCGTGGTCGGCGATCTCCGCCCGGTCCCGGGCGTCCAGACCGGTTCCCCGCGCGGCCCGCGCGACCGCGGCCCAGGCCTCGACGGCGTTCGGCTGCAAGGTGTCCGACAGCCGCCGCGCCTCGGCCAGCAGCGCGGCCAGGTCCGGCTCGGCTCCGGTCGCGGCGGCCGCCGGCGGCCCGGCGGCCGGGGCGGCCGGGCGCACCGGGTGTGCCAGCCGCTCCGAACGCAGCCCGAGGGCGAGCCGCTCCACCAGCGGACGCCGGTCCATCCGCGCGCGGACCCGCTCGCCGACGGCCGGGGTGCCGTTGCGCCGGTCGAACCGGTCGGCCAGCGCGAGTGCCTCCCCACGCGCGTGGGCGGCGAGTTCGCGCGCGGTCCACGCCCGGCCCGCCGGGCCCGGCACCCGCTGGTCGCCGAGGCCCAGCCCGGTCAGCCGGTCCATGAGCAGCACCACCACGCTCAGGAAGTCCATCAGGCTGCGCGGGTGCCCGGTGTCGGTGAAGTACGCCGGCCGCTCCGCCAGCAGCTCCAGGCCGCGCGCCTCGTTGCCGGTCAGCGCGCAGAACTCCACGTGGTCCGCGTAGGCGCCGCGCATGCTCTCCATGCCCCGCACCAGCCGGAAGCCCCGCAGGTGGTGGGCGCGGGCCTCGTCGAGGCGGCCCAGCCGCAGCAGGGGCGCCAGCGAGGACGCCAGGACGGTGTGCGGCTCGTGGGCGCAGGTGAACTCGCCGTCCAGCACCGGCGCCCACAGCCGCAGGGCCTCGGCGTCCCGGCCGCGCTGCGCCTGCCACGCGCCCTGCCCGTGCAGCTCGCACGCGTGGCAGTCGGCCATGGCGTCCCGGTCCGCGGCCAGCCACGCCGCGTACGCCCGCTCCGCCCGGTCCAGGTCCCCGACGTGCGCGGCGACGCTGAACTCCGCGCTGCGCACGGCCCGCTCCGAGTGCCCGGCCAGCCGGTAGCGGTGCTCCATCTCGCCGAGCCACTTCTCGACGGAGGCCAGCGGGACGTGCGGCTGGCCGAGCATCCCGGCCGACATCCACTTGAAGACCCAGTGCAGCGAGTGGGTCTCGTACTCGTCGAAGTCCTCGGGGCGCTCGTCCCACATGCGCAGCAGACGCGCGAACGGGACGAACATCTTGTCCTTCTCGGAGCTGTAGTTGTAGACCTTCAGCTGGTGTCCGAGCGCCTCGATCACGGCGAGCGGGACGTTCAGCCGCTCGGCCTCGGCGAGCAGCTGCTCCGCGCGCGCGTTGCGTGCGGGGCCCTCCGGCTGCTCGGAGTTCTCCGCCATCGCCCGGCGCAGCGCGTCGAAGTCCGTGATCTCACTCATCGGTGACCGTCCCCCGGGGAGTCGCTGTCGCTGTGGGTGGCCCACTCCAGCAGGCCGATGAACGCCCGGTTGAGCAGCGCGGAGTCGGCGGGCCGCAGCGGGCGCTGCGCCATCAGCAGGGCCTGGCCGTACAGCGACTCGGTGGCGGTGCCGACGAGTTCCGGATCGTTCAGTGAACCGATCCTGCGGATCAACGGATTGCGGTGGTTCATCACCAGCCGCGCGCGGGGGGCGCTGCCGCGCAGCGAGCCCAGGATGCCCGCCCACAGGCCGTCGGCCTGCTCCTCGGCCGCCGCCCGGGCGTGCTCGTGCCGGGCCGCCCGGTCGTCCAGGTGCAGCGCGGGCACGGAGAGCGGGTGGAAGGCGCGCAGGACCACGTCGCAGCCCAGCGGGTCCAGCGTGGCCCGCGCGGCCGCCAGGAAGCCCGCCAGGGCCAGCTCCTCGGCCGGATCGACGGCGTCCAGGTGGGCGGTCACGGTGTCCGCGTCCAGTTCGGCGACGACCGTGCCCGGCCGCACCGACGGCAGCGCCTCGACCAGCTCGCTGTCGTAGGTGTAGCCGCCGTTGACGACCCCGACGCCCTGCGCGGACGCGATCGGGGCGACCTGCCGGTACTCCTCGACCGTGCGCGTGAAGTGCACCACCGGGTGGCGCAGCGCGAACTCCTCCAGCGACAGCTGCCCGTCCGTGGTCTCGAACGGCAGCCACGGCAGCATCGTGCGCAGCATCTCCTTGTCGTGCCGCGCCAGGGACTTCACGCCCAGGTGGTGCACCGAGAGGAAGGCCGCCAGGCGCTCCGGGTCACCGGCCGCCAGACCGGTCAGCCAGGACCGTATCCTGCCGCCCAGCGCCTCCCGCACGGCGGCCAGGGTCTCGTCCTCGTACAGCGACTCGCGCGACGCCGTGGGCCGCAGGCTGTCGGTGTCGAGCACGCAGCGCACGAAGAACGCCCAGTCGGGCAGCAGCTGCTCGGCCCGCTCGGTGAGCAGCATGCCCTTGAGGTGGACGCGGTGCCGCGCGCGCTGGGCCGGGCTGACCGCGGAGGGCAGCACGTACGCCACCCCGCGGATCCCCGCGAGCGGCACGGTCAGCTCGATCGCGTCCAGCGGCGTGAAGCCGAACAGCTCGTGGCAGTGCCGGGCCAGCGCCACCCGCCGGTTGGCGGGGGAGGGGTAGGGCCGGTCCCAGGGCGCCGGCAGGTCGGTGACCCCCTCGTCGCCCACCCGCACGTCGTACGGGAGCAGTGAGCCGAAGTCCCGTGCCAGCGCCAGCACCCGCTCCTCGGCGAGCCATTCCCCGGCTCCGGCCCGCGCCTCCAGGTACACGGTGGTGCCGGGCTCGGGCCGCGCCGCGTCCGGCAGGGTCCGTACGGTGTACGAGCCGTCGTCCGTCGCCGTCCACTCCACGGGGCGGGCGTCCGGCGTACGGGCGCTGCGGCTGACGACCCGGATCCGCTCGGCCACCACGAAGCAGGCCAGCAGGCCGATGCCGAACTGGCCGAGGAACTCGGAGCGGGCCTCCTGGATTCCCTCGGGCCGCTTCGAGCTGCGCCCGATGGTGGCCAGCAGGCCGTGCACGTCGGACTCGGTGAGCCCGACGCCGGAGTCCTCCACCCGCAGGCCGCCGTCCACGGCGTGCAGCCGCACCCGCGCCGGGGCGTCGGGCTGCTCGGCGCGGCGGGCGGTGATGGCGTCGACCGCGTTCTGCAGCAGCTCGCGCAGGTAGACCTTGGGACTGGAGTAGAGGTGATGGGAGAGCAGGTCCACCAGGCCGCGCAGGTCGACCTGGAAGGTATGGGGTGAGGAGGGTGCCTGTGATGCCGGTGAGGTCTGGGAGTCCATCGTCACAGCGCCGGTGGGGGGAGCGCGTCGGCGCGGGGTCGGGCGGTCCCGGTGAGGCGGTGACCGCGGAAAGGATGGCCGGAGCGCGTCATCCTAGAGCCCGAGCGAGCCGCCTGACCAGGGGTTTCCCGAGACGTAAACGGAGCTTCGGCCGGGACGCCCGCGCCGTTGTCAGTGCCGTGGTGTGGAATGGATCTCGTGCCCGCACTGGACGAACCACTCAAGAAGGTGCTCGGCCCCGCCACCGCCAAGGTGATGGCCGAGCACCTCGGCCTGCACACCGTCGGCGACCTCCTGCACCACTACCCGCGCCGCTACGAGGAGCGCGGCCGGCTCACCCACCTGGCCGACCTCCCCATGGACGAGCACGTCACGGTGGTCGCCCAGGTCGCCGACGCCCGCCTGCACGCCTTCGCCTCCGCCAAGGCGCCCCGCGGCAAGGGCCAGCGCCTGGAGGTGACGATCACCGACGGCAGTGGCCGGCTCCAACTGGTCTTCTTCGGCAACGGCGTGCACAAGCCCCACAAGGAACTGCTGCCGGGCACCCGCGCGATGTTCGCCGGCAAGGTCTCCCTCTTCAACCGCCGGCTGCAACTGGCCCACCCGGCCTACGAGTTGCTGAGGGGTGAGACCGAAGAGGCGGTCGACACCTGGGCGGGCGCGCTCATCCCGATCTACCCGGCCACCGCCAAGCTGGAGTCCTGGAAGATCGGCAAGGCGGTCCAGACGGTCCTGCCCAGCGCCGGGGAAGCCGTCGACCCGCTCCCGGACCCGCTCCGCGAGGGCCGCGGCATGGTCTCCCTGCCCGAGGCCCTGCTGAAGATCCACCGCCCGCAGACCAAGGCGGACGTCGCCGACGCCCGCGACCGGCTGAAGTGGGACGAGGCCTTCGTCCTCCAGGTCGCCCTCGCCCGCCGCCGGCACGCCGACGCCCAGCTCCCGGCGGTGCCCCGCAGGCCCGCCCCGGACGGCCTGCTCGCCGCCTTCGACGACCGGCTGCCCTTCACCCTCACCGAGGGCCAGCGCAAGGTCTCCCGGGAGATCTTCGACGACCTGGCCACCGACCACCCGATGCACCGGCTGCTCCAGGGCGAGGTCGGCTCGGGAAAGACGATGGTGGCCCTGCGCGCCATGCTCGCCGTGGTCGACGCGGGCGGGCAGGCCGCCATGCTCGCGCCCACCGAGGTGCTCGCCCAGCAGCACCACCGCTCGGTGGTGGAGATGATGGGCGAGCTGGCCGAGGGAGGGATGCTCGGCGGCACCGAGCACGCCACCAAGGTGGTGCTGCTCACCGGGTCGATGGGCGCGGCCGCCCGCCGCCGGGCGCTGCTCGACCTGGTCACCGGGGAGGCCGGGATCGTGATCGGCACGCACGCGCTGATCGAGGACCGGGTGCAGTTCCACGACCTCGGCCTGGTCGTCGTCGACGAGCAGCACCGCTTCGGCGTCGAGCAGCGCGACGCCCTGCGCGGCAAGGGCAAGCAGCCGCCCCACCTGCTGGTCATGACCGCCACGCCGATCCCGCGCACGGTCGCCATGACCGTCTTCGGCGACCTGGAGACCTCGGTCCTCGACCAGCTCCCGGCCGGCCGTTCCCCGATCGCCAGCCATGTCGTCCCCGCCGCCGACAAGCCGCACTTCCTCGCCCGGGCCTGGGAGCGGGTGCGCGAGGAGGTCTCCCAGGGGCATCAGGCGTACGTCGTCTGCCCGCGCATCGGCGACGAGGAGGACGACCCCGGGGCGGCGAGGAAGAAGCCCGCCGGGGACGAGGCCGACAAGCGCCCCCCGCTGGCCGTCCTGGACGTGGCCGGCCAACTGGCCGAGGGCCCGCTCCGGGGACTGGGGATCGAGGTCCTGCACGGCCGGATGCAGCCCGACGACAAGGACGCCGTCATGCGCCGGTTCGCCGCCGGGGAGACGGACGTGCTGGTGGCCACCACGGTCATCGAGGTCGGTGTGAACGTGCCGAACGCCACCGCGATGGTGATCATGGACGCCGACCGCTTCGGCGTGTCCCAGCTGCACCAGCTGCGCGGCCGGGTCGGCCGCGGCTCGGCGCCCGGACTGTGCCTGCTGGTCACCGAGATGCCCGAGGCCAGTGCGGCCCGCCAGCGGCTGAACGCGGTGGCGGCCACGCTCGACGGCTTCGAGCTGTCCCGCATCGACCTCGAACAGCGGCGCGAGGGCGACGTCCTCGGCCAGGCCCAGTCCGGCGCCCGCACCAGCCTGCGGGTGCTCGCCGTCATCGAGGACGAGGAGATCATCGCCGAGGCCCGCGAGGAGGCCGCCAAGGTGGTCGCCGCCGACCCGGAGCTGACCGCCCTGCCGGGCCTGCGCACGGCCCTGGACGCCCTGCTGGACGAGGAGCGGGAGCAGTACCTGGAAAAGGGCTGAGGGGCGGCGCCGCCAGGGGCGCGGCGACCCGCGCGACCGGCCACGGCGAACCCGCACCCGCCGGCGGCGACGCACCCCTGCCTGCCGCCTGCCACACTGAAGCCCTGAGCACGCCCACGACCGAGGACCCCAGATGACCCGCGTGATCGCCGGCAAGGCCGGCGGACGTCGCCTAGCCGTCCCGCACGGCGACCGCACCCGCCCCACCTCCGACCGCGCGCGTGAGGGGCTCTTCTCCACCTGGCAGTCCCTGCTCGGCGGCCCCCTGGACGGCGAGCGGGTCCTCGACCTGTACGCCGGCTCCGGCGCCGTCGGCCTGGAGGCGCTGTCGCGCGGCGCGGGCCACACCCTGCTGGTCGAGGCCGACGACCGGGCGGTGCGCACCGTACGGGACAACGTCAGGAGCCTGGGCCTGCCCGGCGCCGAGGTCAGGGCGGGCAAAGCGGAACAGATCATCCGCGCCGGCCGCCCCGACCAGCCGTACGACCTCGTCTTCCTCGATCCGCCCTACCGCGTCACAGATCACGATCTCCGCGAGATTCTGCTCACACTCCGCTCGGAGGGGTGGCTCGCGGTGGACGCCCTCGTCACCGTGGAGCGCAGCACCAGAGGCGGGGAATTCGTATGGCCGGCCGGCTTCGAGCCGCTCCGGGCGCGTCGCTACGGCGAGGGCACGTTTTGGTACGGTCGCGCCGCCTTCTCGTGCGAAGACGCACCATGACCGGACCTGAGAGCGAGGGATCTCACGTGCGCCGAGCCGTCTGTCCCGGGTCGTTCGACCCGATCACCAACGGACACCTGGACATCATCGCCCGCGCCTCCCGTCTCTACGACGAGGTCTACGTCGCGGTGATGATCAACAAGGCCAAGAAGGGCCTGTTCGAGATCGACGAGCGGATCGAGCTGATCCGCGAGGTCACCGCCGAGTACGGCAACGTAAGGGTCGAGGCCTTCCACGGCCTTCTCGTCGACTTCTGCAAGCAGCGCGACATCCCCGCCATCGTCAAGGGCCTGCGCGCGGTCAGCGACTTCGACTACGAACTCCAGATGGCCCAGATGAACAACGGCCTGTCGGGCGTGGAGACCCTCTTCGTGCCCACCAACCCCACCTACAGCTTCCTGTCGTCCTCCCTGGTCAAGGAGGTCGCGGCCTGGGGCGGCGACGTCTCCCACCTGGTGCCCGCGGCGGTCCTGGCCAGGCTCGGCGAGCGCCTGCGCAGGGCCGGCTCCACCGACCGCGACTGACGCCTCCTCACCCGGTGTCGCCCGGGGACCCCGTGGCCGTACAGTCGTCCCGTCCGTCTCCAACACAGCTGTAGAGAGTGGCGAGCAAGCGGTGGACGTACAGAAGAAGCTCGACGAGATCGTCGCGGCGGTCTCCGGTGCCCGGGGCATGCCCATGTCGGCCTCGTGCGTGGTCAACCGCGCCGAGCTGCTCGCCCTGCTGGAGGAGGTGCGCGCCGCGCTGCCCGACTCCCTCGCCGAGGCCCAGCAGCTGATCGGCGGCCGCGAGCAGATGGTCGAGCAGGCCCGGCAGGAGGCCGAGCGGATCATCCAGGGCGCGCACGCCGAGCGCGGCTCGCTGATCTCCGACACCGAGGTCGCCCGCCGTTCCCGGGCCGAGGCCGACCGGATCCTCGCCGAGGCCCGCAAGGAGGCCGAGGAGATCCGCGCCGAGGCCGACGACTACGTCGACTCCAAGCTCGCCAACTTCGAGGTCGTCCTCACCAAGACCCTCGGCTCGGTCGGCCGCGGCCGCGAGAAGCTGCTCGGCACCGGCCCGGGCCTCGACGAGCAGGGTTACGAGGACGCGGACGCCCCCGAGCGCAGCCACGACCCGGAGACCCTGCGCCGCACCGCCGACGAGTACGTCGACGTCAAGCTCGGCGCCTTCGAGGCGGTGCTCGCCAAGACCCTGGAGGCGGTGGGCCGCGGCCGGCAGAAGCTGCACGGCCGGATCGCCACCGACGACCTCGGCTCCCTGGACACCACCACCGTCCAGCACAGCAGCGACGCCGACTACCTCGCCGACCTCGCCGCGATGGCCGACACCCCGGCCGAGCCGGCGCAGCCCCCCGCGGCGCCCTCCCAGCCGTCGTACGCCCCGCAGGACGCCTACGCCTACCAGCAGCAGCCGGAGCGGGACCCGTACGGCTACTCGCAGCAGTACGCCCCGCAGGACCCGTACGGCTACCAGCAGGCCGACCCGTACGCGGCGTACCCGCAGCAGCCCGCCTACGACCCCCAGCCGGACCAGCAGCACGCCGGCTACCAGCAGCCCCAGGCGCTCGACGAGACCAGCCTCTTCGACACCAGCATGATCAGCGCGGAGCAGCTGCGCGCCTACGAGCAGGGCCGCGGCACCGGCTGACACCGCCGATTGGGCCGTCGGCGAAAGGTCCAGTATCCTGGCTGTTCGGTCGCGCGTACGTCCGCGATCAGCGCTGCCCGGGAACACCGAAGGGCGGCGTCCCGAGCTCACAGACCGAAAGCAGGAATGGCCCTGAACGCCCGCCTCGACCACCGCAACCCTCTCGTGTTCGACACGCACGAGCTGGGTCGGCGGCCTGGTGCGCTGCAGCGCCTGACCCGCACGGTCGACGCCCCCAGGGACCTCGGTCTGCAGGACGTCATCGGCGTGCCGGAAGGCGCCCCGGTGGAGCTCGAGCTCCGTCTGGAGTCCGTCATGGAGGGTGTGCTGGTCACCGGCACCGCCCGTGCGCGGGCCGAGGGGGAGTGCGTAAGGTGTCTGGAGCCGGTCGGGCTGGAGCTCGAAGCCGACTTCCAGGAGATGTTCTCGTACCCTGACGCCGACGACCGGGGCCGTGTGAAAGCGGAACCGGCCGACGACGCCGAGGAAGACGAGGACAGGCTCTTTCTCGAGGACGGCCTGTTCGACCTCGAACCCGTGCTGCGGGACGCGGTGGTGCTCGCACTGCCGATGCAGCCGGTGTGCCAGGACGACTGCCCCGGCCTGTGCTCCGAGTGCGGAGCACGGCTCGCGGACGACCCGGACCACCACCATGACGCCGTCGACATCCGTTGGGCGGCATTGCAGGAACTCGCCGGTCCACTCGGAGACGGCGAGAAGGACGAGATGAGCGGCGGCGCGCTTCCTTCAGCACGCGCCGACGAGAAGCAGGAGAAGTAGCCGTGGCTGTTCCGAAGCGGAAGATGTCGCGCAGCAACACGCGCCACCGCCGGTCGCAGTGGAAGGCTGCGGTCCCCACCCTGGTTGCGTGCGAGCGCTGCCACGAGCCCAAGCAGCAGCACATCGCGTGCCCGTCTTGCGGCACCTACAACAAGCGCCAGGTCCTCGAGGTCTGAGCGGCTGGTGAGAGGCACTGTGTCCACGCCGAAGAAGCAGTCTTCCCGCGCGAGCGGGAGTGGACCGGACAACCAGGCCTCGTCCCACACGCTTCTGGAAGGGCGGCTCGGCTACCAGGTCGAGTCCGCCCTTCTGGTGCGAGCGCTGACCCACCGTTCCTACGCGTACGAGAACGGCGGTCTGCCGACGAACGAGCGGCTGGAGTTCCTCGGGGACTCCGTGCTCGGCCTCGTCGTCACCGACACGCTGTACCGCACCCACCCCGACCTGCCCGAGGGCCAGCTGGCCAAGCTGCGGGCCGCGGTGGTGAACTCGCGTGCGCTGGCGGACGTGGGACGGACGCTCGAACTCGGCTCCTTCATCCGGCTCGGCCGCGGTGAAGAGGGCACGGGTGGCCGGGACAAGGCATCCATCCTCGCCGACACCCTGGAAGCGGTGATCGGCGCGGTCTATCTCGACCAGGGCCTGGACTCGGCGGCGGAGCTGGTGCACCGCCTGTTCGACCCGCTGATCGAGAAGTCCTCGAACCTCGGAGCCGGCCTGGACTGGAAGACGTCCCTCCAGGAGCTCACCGCGACCGAGGGGCTCGGTGTCCCCGAGTACCTGGTCACGGAGACCGGCCCCGACCACGAGAAGACCTTCACTGCTGCCGCCCGCGTCGGAGGCGTCTCGTACGGCACCGGCACCGGCCGCAGCAAGAAGGAGGCGGAGCAGCAGGCCGCCGAGTCCGCCTGGCGGTCCATCCGCGCGGCGGCGGACGAACGCGCCGAGGCCGCCGCGGCCGCGGGTACGGCACCGGCCGTCGACGCGGTCCCGCTGCGGGACGGCTCCGTACGCGCCGAGGCCACGGCCGTGGAGGCCGCCAGAGCGGCGTCCGCGGCCCGGGCCCCCGAGGCGCCGGCCGCCGAGGGCGGCGGCGCGGACGCCGCGCCGACGGCGGGCTGACCGGCCCGGCGCGCACGGACGGACCGCGGAACAGATCACGTCCGAGCGCCCGCCCCAGCCCCAGGGGCGGGCGCTCGGCCCGTACGACGGGGTGGGACGGGGAGCCACGATGCCCGAGTTGCCCGAGGTGGAGGTCGTCCGGCGCGGACTGGAGCGGTGGGTCGCCCACCGCACCGTCGCCGACGTCGAGGTGCTCCACCCGCGTGCCGTACGCCGGCACCTCGCCGGCGCGGACGACTTCGCGCACCGGCTGAAGGGCCACCGCGTCGGCACGCCGAGCCGGCGCGGCAAGTACCTGTGGCTGCCGCTGGCGGACACCGGTCAGGCGGTCCTGGCCCACCTCGGCATGAGCGGCCAGCTCCTGGTCCAGCCGCACGCGGCGCCGGACGAGAAGCACCTGCGCGTCCGGGTCCGGTTCGCCGACGCCCTCGGCACGGAGCTGCGCTTCGTCGACCAGCGCACCTTCGGCGGCCTGTCGCTGCACGACACCACCCCTGACGGGCTGCCCGGCGTCATCGCGCACATCGCCCGCGACCCCCTCGACCCGCTCTTCGACGACGAGGCGTTCCACCAGGCGCTGCGCCGCAAGCGCACCACCATCAAACGGGCCCTGCTGGACCAGTCGCTGATCAGCGGCGTCGGCAACATCTACGCCGACGAGGCGCTCTGGCGCACACGTCTGCACTACGACCGCCCGACGTCCACCTTCACCCGCCCCCGCACGGCCGAACTCCTCGGCCACGTCCGGGACGTCCTGAACGCGGCCCTGTCGGTCGGCGGCACCAGCTTCGACAGCCTCTACGTCAACGTGAACGGCGAGTCGGGCTACTTCGACCGCTCACTGGACGCGTACGGACGCGAGGGGCTGCCGTGCCGCAGGTGCGGTACGGCGATGCGCCGGCGCCCGTGGATGAACCGGTCCAGCTCCTACTGCCCGCAGTGTCAGCGGCCGCCGCGCATCTCGTCGTAGCGCTGCCGGGCGGCGAGCACGTCGTCCATCCGCCCCTCCAGATGGTGGATGAGCGCCAGCAGGCGCTCGGCGACCTCGTGGCCGAGGGGCGTCAGCTCGTAGTCCACGCGCGGCGGGTTGGTCGGCTGGGCCTCGCGGTGCACCAGGCCGTCGCGCTCCAGCGCGTGCAGGGTCTGGGAGAGCATCTTCTCGCTCACCCCGTCGACCCGGCGGCGCAGCTCGTTGAAGCGCAGCGAGCCCTCGCACAGCGCCCCCAGGGTGAGCGCGCCCCAGCGCCCGGTGACATGCTCCAGCGTGCCCCGGGAGGGGCAGGCCTTGGAGAACACGTCAAACGGAAGCTCCTGCTCCGGACTCTGCGCGACGGTCATGCCTCCAGCGTACGCAGCCGCAGCGCTGCCCGACAGATGGCGCTCACTGGGGGAAAGCGGAGCCGCCTGAGGCAGGCGCCCGACCGCCCGGCTCCGCTCCGTCCCCAGGGCGGCCTCCGTACACCCTGGCAGCGGCCCTGGCCGTGCCCCGCACGCGGACATGGGCGGCCGCCCTCGGGACAGCGTCCGTGCTGGTGGCCGGCCCCGCCGGCCCCGCCGGGCCGCCTGGGCGGCGACGCGACCGCCGGCACTCGACCAGTGGCTCACCGCGACCGGTGTCGGCCGTGCCCTGCCGCGCGTCGGGGAACCACCCGCCGGCCACGCCCTGCGCGTCGCCGGCGCGAGCCGGGACGGCTTCAGCGCGGGATCCGAGCGCCCCAAAGCGGCGGAACCGAGCCGGACCGTGAAACGCGTCGGCCTCGCCACCCGGCGTCAGGACGCGCGGGGCTGCCCCGTTCCCCTCGGGGAGACGTTCTGCTGCACGGACGGCGGCGGCGGCCGTCTGTCGCTGACGGACGAGGGAGACCACGGACGGCGGGAGCTGCGGCTGCACCACGACGGCCTGGTCCGCCGTCACCGCGGTGGCAGGCCGCGTCGACCTGTCCGCCGCGGCGCGTCCCGTCGGCGCTCGGACCCGCCACCGACGCCGAACTCGCCGCTCGGGTCACCCCGCCCCCGCGGCGACAGACGTTCGGGTGGCTGTCTCAGGAGCCGAAGTCCTGCGTCCACCACGGGCCGCCCGACCCGTAGTGCACGCCGACGCCCAGGGTCGTGAAGTCGCAGTTCAGGATGTTGGCCCGGTGGCCGGGGCTGTTCATCCAGGACTCCATGACGGCCGCCGCGTCGGCCTGGCCCCGGGCGATGTTCTCGCCGCCGAGGCCGCTGATGCCGGCCTCCTGCGCGCGGTCCCAGGGCGTGTTGCCACTGGGGTCGGTGTGGCCGAAGAAACCCTGCTCGGCCATGGCCTCGCTGTAGTCGCCCGCCAGCTCCGCCAGCGCGCTGTTCGCGGCCAGCGGGCTGCACCCGGCACGGGCGCGCTCCTCGTTGACGAGCTTGAGGACCTCGGCCTCGGCGGCGGTCTCCGGGGAGATCGTCACCGGCGGGGCGGTCGGCTGCGCCGGCACCGAGGACGTACGGGACGGGCTCGGCGTCGGCTGCCGCGCGGACGGGGTGGTCGTCGGCTCGCTGGACGGAGGCTTCGGGGCGGGCGCCTTGGTGGTCGGCGCCGTGGGCGCGGGTGCCTCGGTGGCCGCGGCCCTGGTGGCCGGTGCCTTGGGGGCGCTCGGGGCCGTGGTGGTCGCCGGGGCCTTGGGGGCGGGGGTGGCCCGGGAGGCCGCGGGGGACGCCGAAGGTGAGGCGGTGCGCTCGGTGCCGCGGCCGGCCGAAGGGCTGCTGCCGGTGCCGGGCGCGGCGGTGCCGGACGTGCCGCCCTGCTGGGACGCGGTGTTGCTGGGGGTGCCGGCGGGGCGCGCCGGGGCGGTGCCGCTCTCGCCCAGCGTGTAGGTGTCGCCGCCGGGCAGGACGCCGGTGACCACCGCGACCACGCCGACCGCGACCGCCGCGGTGACCCCGAGCAGACCCTGGCGGACGGGCATCACGCCCCGCTTACCGCGACGGCGCCCGTGGCCGCCCCGGGTACCGTCGGGGCCGGAGCCGCCGCCCGCCGGGAGGGCCGCGGTGTCGCAGGGCGAGCCGTCGTCGGCGGCCCGGGGGCGGGCGTCGTCCGGGGCGAAGAGGTAGGCGTCACTCCTGGAGACCGCCTCGGCGTACGCCTGCGGGTCCGCGTACGGACCGATGCCCGGTGCGGGCGGGCCGTGCGGATACGAGTGCTGCGGGTGCGCGCCGCCCACGGCGGAACCGGGCGTCTCGTTGCCCCCCGCGGCGCGGCCCGTGGCGGCGCGGCCGGCGGCGGAGCGTCGGTGGCGTCCCATGCGGTGGCCTTCCTCGTCCTGGCGGTCGACTCGTCCCGTCCGGTCGACCAAACCCACTCGATCGGGCGAGTTTCATATGAGATGCATCGGGGCTGGACGGTACCCCATGGCGCTGGACGGGGAAGTGTTCCACGTGACACCGGCCGGTTAGGTTGCACCCATGAGCGACGACGTACGACTGGTCGCCTGGGTGCGCGGACGCGTCCAGGGTGTGGGTTTCCGCTGGTTCACGCGGGCCAAGGCGCTGGAGATCGGCGGCTTGAGTGGTTTTGCTCTCAATCTGGACGACGGCCGGGTCCAGGTCGTCGCGGAGGGCTCGCGCGAGGGCTGCGAGGGACTGCTGGAGTGGCTCCAGGGACACGACACGCCCGGGCGCGTGGACGGCGTCACCGAGATCTGGGACACACCGCGCGGCGGCTACGACGGCTTCGCCGTCCGCTGAGCGCACTCGGTCACCGGGCCCCGGGAGGGGGCCCGGAGCCTCCGGAGCCGGCCGCCCGGAACGGAAACAAGCAGGTTATTGCCAAGAACCGCTTGCCGTGGCAGGCTCCAGGCGCAAGGATGATCGCCACGCCCTGAGGGTCCCGCGTCAGTCGCCGCGCCGCCGTGTCCGGCCGCGCGCCGGCGGGTTGCCCCCAATGCAGGGCGTGATCGTGTTGACCGTCAAACTTTTTGGTGAGACGCTGAAAGCCCCGCGCACCTTAGCTGTTTGGCATGGAAGAACGGCAGCATCACCCCACGGTGCCAAGCGGCTGCGGGTGCGAATCCCTCACGACCCACACCGCTTCGGTCGGTCACTCATTGTGGAGGACCATCCATCATGGCAAAGGCGCTTCTCGGTTACGTCGGCGGCTCCGACCCTCGACTCCTCGCCGAGATGCGACGGCTCCAGCAGCGCGTACAGGACCTGGAATCCGAGCTGGTCCGGATCCAGGCGGAGAACGAGGCGCTGACGGCTGCCGCTTCTCACCACGACAGGATCATGGAGAGCGTCGACGCACACCAGGCGGAGCCTGCGCTCACCTGATCACTGCATCGCACCACGACACGCAGTGGTTGGGCTGCCCGTATCAACCGCTAAGTTGTCAGAAGTTGCAAGGGACGCTTCGGCGTCCCTTCTTTCTTGCCCCCGCTCTTTCTTGCCCCCGCGCATCCTTTCAGAGTCTTTAACGTTGGGTGTGCCCTGCGGGTTCGGGGGCGAAACCGCGGGTTCATGGAGTGAGACAACCCCGGCAGGTAGAGTCCGGCGGCGTGCACCTCAAGGCCCTGACCCTCCGCGGGTTCAAGTCGTTCGCCTCGGCGACCACACTCCGGTTCGAGCCGGGCATCACGTGTGTCGTCGGACCGAACGGCTCGGGCAAGTCCAACGTCGTGGACGCCCTGAGCTGGGTCATGGGTGAGCAGGGCGCCAAGTCGCTGCGCGGCGGCAAGATGGAGGACGTCATCTTCGCCGGCACCACCGGGCGGCCCCCGCTCGGCCGGGCCGAGGTGTCGCTGACCATCGACAACTCCGACGGGGCGCTGCCCATCGAGTACGCCGAGGTCACCATTACGCGGATCATGTTCCGCAACGGGGGCAGCGAGTACCAGATCAACGGCGACACCTGCCGGCTGCTCGACATCCAGGAACTGCTCTCCGACTCCGGCATCGGCCGCGAGATGCACGTCATCGTCGGCCAGGGCCAGCTCGACTCCGTGCTGCACGCCGACCCCATGGGCCGCCGGGCCTTCATCGAGGAGGCCGCGGGCGTCCTGAAGCACCGCAAGCGCAAGGAGAAGGCGCTGCGCAAGCTCGACGCGATGCAGGCCAACCTCGCGCGCGTGCAGGACCTGACCGACGAACTGCGCCGCCAGCTCAAGCCGCTGGGCCGGCAGGCCGCCGTCGCCCGCCGGGCCGCCGTCATCCAGGCGGACCTGCGCGACGCCCGGCTCCGCCTGCTCGCCGACGACCTCGTACGGCTGCGGGAGGCGCTCCGGGCCGAGGTGGCCGACGAGGCCGCGCTGAAGGAGCGCAAGGAGGCCGCCGAGCAGGAGCTGCGCCGCGCACTCCAGCGGGAGGCGCACCTGGAGGACGAGGTCCGCCGCCTGACTCCGCGTCTGCAGCGGGCCCAGCAGACCTGGTACGAGCTGTCCCAGCTGGCCGAACGGGTGCGCGGCACGATCTCGCTGGCCGAGGCCCGGGTGAAGAGCGCGACCTCCGCTCCGCCGGAGGAGCGGCGCGGCCGGGACCCCGAGGACATGGAGCGCGAGGCCCACCGCGTCCGCGAGCAGGAGGCGGAGCTGGAGGCCGCCCTGGAGGCGGCCCAGCGCGCCCTGGACGACACGGTCGCCCACCGCGCCGAACTGGAGCGCGCACTGGCGGCCGAGGAACGCCGTCTGAAGGACGCGGCCCGCGCCATCGCCGACCGCCGCGAGGGCCTGGCCCGGCTGAACGGCCAGGTCGGCGCGGCCCGTTCACGCGCGGCTTCCGCCCAGGCGGAGATCGACCGGCTGGCCGCCGCCCGGGACGAGGCCCAGCAGCGCGCGGTCGCCGCCCAGGAGGAGTACGAGACGCTCCAGGCCGAGGTCGACGGCCTGGACGCCGGGGACGCCGAACTCGCCGAGCGGCACGAGGCCGCCAGGCGGCGGCTGGCCGAGGCGGACGCCGCCCTCGCCGCGGCCCGGGAGGCGGCGACGGAGGCCGAACGCGGGCGCGCCGCGACCCGGGCCCGGCACGACGCGCTCGCCCTGGGCCTGCGCCGCAAGGACGGGTCGGGCGCGCTGCTCGGGGCGAGGGACCGGCTGGACGGACTGCTGGGCCCGGCGGCGGAGCTGCTGTCGGTGACCCCGGGATACGAGGTCCCGCTCGCCGCCGCCTTCGGCGCGGCGGCGGACGCCATCGCCGTCACCGGCCCCGCGGCGGCAGCCGAGGCGATCAGGCTCCTGCGCAAGCGGGACGGCGGCCGGGCCGCACTGCTCCTGGCGGACGCGCCGACGGCGACGCCGGAGCAGGCCGCGGGGAACCGCGCGACCGGCCCCGACGAACCCGCGGACGGCCGGCGGCCCGCCCCGGTGCCTTCCGCCGCGCGGTTCGTCCACGGTCCCACCGACCTGATGCCCGCCGTGCGCCGCCTGCTGCGCGACATCGTCGTGGTCGACACCCTGGAGGCGGCCGAGGACCTGGTGTACGCGCATCCGCACCTCACCGCGGTCACCGCCGAGGGCGACCTGCTCGCAGCCCACTTCGCGCAGGGCGGGTCCGCCGGGGCGCCGAGCCTGCTGGAGGTGCGGGCCGCCGTGGACGAGGCCGCGGCCGAGCTGGAGGAGCTGGCCGTGCGGTGCGAGGAACTCGCCGGGGCGCAGCGGGCGGCCGGCGAGCGCCGCAGGGAGGCCGCCGCGCTGGTCGAGGAGCTGGGGGAGCGGCGGCGGGCCGCCGACCGGGAGAAGTCGGGCGTGGCGCAGCAGCTCGGCCGGCTCGCCGGGCAGGCCCGCGCCGCCGCCGGGGAGGCCGAGCGGAGCGTCGCCGCGGCCGCGCGGGCGCAGGAGGCGCTCGACAGAGCCCTGATGGACGTGGAGGAACTCGCCGAACGGCTCGCCGTCGCCGAGGAGATGCCGGTCGAGGAGGAGCCGGACACCTCCGTACGGGACCGGCTCGCCGCCGACGGGGCCAACGCCCGGCAGACCGAGATGGAGGCCCGCCTCCAGGTCCGTACCCACGAGGAGCGGGTCAAGGGGCTCGCCGGACGGGCCGACGCGCTGGACCGCGCCGCCCGTGCCGAGCGCGAGGCACGCGCGCGTGCCGAGCAGCGGCGGGCACGCCTGCGCCACGAGGCGGCCGTCGCGGACGCCGTGGCCTCCGGCGCCCGCCAGCTCCTCGCGCACGTCGAGGTCTCTCTCGCCCGCGCCGAGCGGGAGCGCACCGCCGCCGAGGCCGCCAAGGCGTTCAGCGAGCGGGAACTGGCGGCCGCCCGCACCGAGGGCCGGGACCTGAAGGCCGAACTGGACAAGCTCACCGACTCCGTGCACCGCGGTGAGGTGCTCGGCGCCGAGAAGCGGCTGCGGATCGAGCAGCTGGAGACCAGGGCGCTGGAGGAACTGGGCGTCGAGCCGGCGGGCCTGGTAGCGGAGTACGGCCCGCACCAGCCCGTGCCGCCCTCCCCGCCCGCCGGCGGCGAGGAGCTGCCGGAGGACCCCGGGCACCCGCGCAACCGGCCGAGGCCCTTCGTGCGGGCCGAGCAGGAGAAGCGGCTGAAGTCGGCCGAGCGGGCCTTCCAGCAGCTGGGCAAGGTGAACCCGCTCGCCCTGGAGGAGTTCGCGGCGCTGGAGGAGCGGCACAAGTTCCTCAGCGAGCAGCTGGAGGACCTGAAGAAGACCCGCGCCGACCTGCTCCAGGTCGTCAAGGAGGTCGACCAGCGGGTCGAGCAGGTGTTCACGGAGGCCTACCGGGACACCGCCCGGGAGTTCGAGGGCGTCTTCGGCCGGCTCTTCCCGGGCGGCGAGGGCCGGCTGGTGCTCACCGACCCAAGCAACATGCTCACCACGGGTGTCGACGTCGAGGCCCGGCCGCCGGGCAAGAAGGTCAAGCGGCTCAGCCTGCTCTCCGGCGGCGAGCGGTCGCTGACCGCGGTCGCCCTGCTGGTGTCGATCTTCAAGGCCCGGCCCAGCCCGTTCTACGTCATGGACGAGGTCGAGGCCGCGCTCGACGACACCAACCTCCAGCGGCTGATCCGGATCATGCAGGAGCTGCAGGAGGCCTCGCAGCTCATCGTCATCACGCACCAGAAGCGGACCATGGAGGTCGCCGACGCGCTGTACGGCGTCTCCATGCAGGGCGACGGTGTGTCGAAGGTCATCAGCCAGCGGCTTCGCTAGGCCCCGCGGCCGCGGTCGTACCCGCTCCGACCTGGCTCGACTGGTCTGCTCATTCAAGTAGTGAATGCTAGTCCGACACCCCTACCTCAAAAATTCTTCACATCACCCTATTGACTTCGAAACTTGAAGACATAGTCTCTGCAACGTTGCTTTTACCTTCAGGTTTCGCCACCTGCGAGGGCTACACCCCACTCCGGCAGCGTTGCCGGTGGCCCGAGGAGTACACGTGACCAGCACAGCGCAGGCACCCCAGTCAGGAGCCAAGTCGGCTCAGCCCGAACATCTCGGGCACGTCATCTTCATCGCGGCGGCCGCCGCGATGGGCGGTTTCCTCTTCGGCTACGACAGCTCCGTGATCAACGGCGCCGTCGAGGCCGTCCGGGACCGCTACGACATCGGCTCCGCGGCGCTGGCGCAGGTCATCGCCGTCGCCCTGATCGGGTGCGCCATCGGCGCCGCGACGGCGGGCCGGATCGCCGACCGCATCGGCCGCATCCGGTGCATGCAGATCGCCGCCGTCCTGTTCACCGTGAGCGCCGTCGGGTCCGCCCTGCCGTTCTCCCTGTACGACCTCGCCTTCTGGCGCGTCATCGGCGGTTTCGCCATCGGCATGGCCTCGGTGATCGGCCCGGCCTACATCGCCGAGGTCGCCCCGCCGGCGTACCGCGGCCGTCTCGGTTCCTTCCAGCAGGCCGCGATCGTGGTCGGCATCGCCGTCTCCCAGCTGGTCAACTGGGGCATCCTGAACGCCGCCGACGGCGACCAGCGCGGTGAACTGCTCGGCCTGGAGGCCTGGCAGCTGATGCTCGGCGTCATGGTCGTCCCGGCCGTCCTCTACGGCCTGCTCTCCTTCGCCATCCCCGAGTCCCCGCGCTACCTGCTCTCCGTCGGCAAGCGTGACCGCGCCCGCGAGATCCTCGCCGAGGTCGAGGGCCGCGACATCGACCTCGACGCCCGTGTCGCCGAGATCGAGCACGGCATGAAGAGCGAGCACACGTCGTCCTTCAAGGACCTGCTCGGCGGCAGCTTCTTCTTCAAGCCGATCGTCTGGATCGGTATCGGCCTGTCGGTCTTCCAGCAGTTCGTCGGCATCAACGTGGCGTTCTACTACTCCTCCACGCTGTGGCAGTCGGTCGGCGTCGACCCGGCGGACTCGTTCTTCTACTCCTTCACCACGTCGATCATCAACATCGTCGGCACCGTCATCGCGATGATCTTCGTCGACCGCATCGGCCGCCGGCCGCTCGCGATCATCGGCTCGGTCGGCATGGTGATCGGCCTCGCGCTGGAGGCCTGGGCGTTCTCCTTCGACCTGGTCGACGGCCGGCTCCCGGAGACCCAGGGCTGGATCGCCCTGATCGCCGCCCACGTGTTCGTCCTCTTCTTCGCCCTGTCGTGGGGTGTGGTCGTCTGGGTCATGCTCGGCGAGATGTTCCCGAACCGGATCCGCGCCGCCGCCCTGGGCGTGGCCGCCGCCGCGCAGTGGATCGCCAACTGGGCCATCACCGCGAGCTTCCCGTCGCTGGCCGACTGGAACCTCTCCGCGACCTACGTGATCTACACCGTCTTCGCCGCGCTCTCCATCCCCTTCGTGCTCAAGTTCGTGCAGGAGACGAAGGGCAAGTCGCTGGAGGAGATGGGCTGAGCCTCGTACCGAGGCCCCTGGTCCCGAGGAGACGGGCCAAGTCCCCGCTGCCCCTCTCCTCGTCCCTGTGAAGAAGCGTGCTGCCCCGGCCCGGTCACCGGGCCGGGGCAGCACGCTTTCCCGCAGCGGGGACCCGGTCACCGTCACGGGAGCCACTCGGGCGAACGCACGGGCTGGGTCGCCGGAGCCCCATGGCCGATACTGGACGGGTTATGGACATCGTCATCCTTGCTGTAGTCATCGCCGTGGTCGTGCTCGGCACGCTCGGCGGGCTCATCGTCGGCAGTCGGCGCAGGAAGCCGCTGCCCCCGCCGCCCGCCGCGCCCGACATCACCGCCCCTCCGGCCGAGCCGCACGTCGGCGACGAGGCCGAGACGCCGCGGGAGGAACCGCGCCGCACGATCGAGGAGGTGGACCTCCCGGACGGCTCGGCCCCGGTCGCCGTCGAGGAACCTCCCGTCGTCGAGCTCCCGCCGACCGAGATCGAGATCCCGGAGCCCACCGAGGGGCGGCTGGTCCGCCTCCGCGCCCGTCTCTCCCGCTCCCAGAACGCCCTCGGCAAGGGGCTGCTCACGCTGCTCTCGCGCGAGCACCTCGACGAGGAGACCTGGGAGGAGATCGAGGACACCCTGCTCACCGCGGACGTCGGTGTGCAGCCCACCCAGGAGCTGGTCGAACGGCTGCGCGAGCGTGTGCGGGTGCTCGGCACCCGGACCCCCGAGGAGCTGCGCGGCCTGCTGCGCGAGGAGCTGCTCGCCCTGATCGGCACCGACGCCGACCGCACCGTGAGGACCGAGCCCGAGACCAGCAAGCCCGGCATCGTGATGGTCGTCGGCGTCAACGGCACCGGCAAGACCACCACCACCGGCAAGCTGGCCCGGGTCCTGGTGGCCGACGGCCGCAGCGTCGTCCTCGGCGCCGCCGACACCTTCCGGGCCGCCGCCGCAGACCAGCTCCAGACCTGGGGCGAGCGGGTCGGCGCGTACACCGTGCGCGGCCCGGAGGCCGGCGACCCGGCCTCCGTCGCGTTCGACGCCGTCAAGGAGGGCAAGGAGATGGGCGCCGACGTGGTGCTCATCGACACCGCGGGACGGCTGCACACCAAGACCGGCCTCATGGACGAGCTCGGCAAGGTCAAGCGCGTCGTCGAGAAGCACGCCCCGCTGGACGAGGTGCTGCTCGTGCTGGACGCCACCACCGGCCAGAACGGTCTCGTGCAGGCCCGGGTCTTCGCCGAGGTCGTCGACATCACCGGCATCGTCCTGACCAAGCTGGACGGCACCGCCAAGGGCGGCATCGTCGTCGCCGTGCAGCGGGAGCTGGGCGTCCCGGTCAAGCTGGTCGGGCTCGGCGAGGGCGCGGACGACCTGGCGCCGTTCGAGCCGGAGGCGTTCGTGGATGCGCTTATCGGAGAGTGAGCACGCACAGACACCCGTACGCCGCAGAGCGCCCGCCCCCACAATCCGTGGGGGCGGGCGCTTCGCTGTGCGGGCAGTCACCGGACGCTCGCGTACGGCCCGTACGGACGCAAAGGGACGGCCGGACGGAAGGAGGGAGCGTGCGAAGGGAGCGGCCGGCCGGATGGGACCGGACGGGCGGGCGGAGGCACCGGGTGGGGCGGCCGGGCGGGCGGAGGCACCGGGTGGGGCGGCGGGGCGGGCGGAAGCGGCCGCTGGTACGGCGGGAAAGGCGGACGGCCGGACAGGCGGCGGGGGTGGCCGGGCGGACCTCAGGCCCGTGACCGGTGCGCCACGTACGCCAGCGTGCCCAGCAGCAACCGTGCCGCCGGCGGCCTGCGCGCAGCGTCCAGGTCCGGCGGGCGCAGCCAGCGCACCGGGCCGAGGCCGGCGCGGTCGGAGGGCGGTGCCGTGATGTACGAGCCCGGGCCGAGACCGCGCAGGTCGAGGCGGGGGTCGTCCCAGCCCATGCGGTACAGCAGCGCGGGCAGCCCGGCCGCGGAGCCGGGGGCGACGAGGAAGTGGGCGCGGCCGTCGGGGGTGGCGGTGACGGGTCCGAGGGGGAGGCCCATGCGCTCCAGCCGGACCAGGGCGCACCGCCCGGCCGGCTCGGCCACCTCGATCACGTCGAACGTCCGCCCGACCGGCAGCATCACCGCCGCGCCCGGGAACTCCGCCCAGGACGTCGTCACCTCGTCCAGCGTCGCCCCGGCCGGCACCTTTGGCGCGAAGTCCAGCGGATGCGCGCCCGGCGCCCGGCACCCCGCGCGGCCGCAGGAACAGACGCCACCGGCGGCCCGGGCGCCGGGGACGACGTCCCAGCCCCACAGCCCGGTGTACTCCGCCACCGCCGTGCACTCCGACGAGCGGCCGCGGCGCCGCGAGCCGGACCGGATGTCGCGGATCCCCCGACTGCTGCCGATCGTGAAGCCCATGCCCCCTCCAACGGGTCCGACGCACCAGTGGTTACGTGCCGGAATCAGTACGTGACTCTCCGTTTCCGACTTCCCGCTGCCGCGCGGTCCAGACGGCTCCCGAAAGCACCTCGGGTGGCGCGTCCGGCGGTGCGCGCCCCCGCATGCACCCGTCCGCCCGCTGGCGTCCACCTGGTGTCAAGTGAATCGCGCGGTGGTGACCGGTAGTTCATTCGAAGGGGTGGCGAATGGTGGCGTTTCCTGGATCGCCGCGACTGGGCGGGTGATCGTAGGATTACCGTGTGTGCACGGCGGCCGCGGCACCTGCTCCGGTGGGTATGCCGGAGGCAACCGGGTCCGCCCTGCGAAGACGGGGAACCGCCGGACGGGGGACCGGGGCGACGGGCATTCCGACAGGGCTTGGCGCACCTGGGGACAGGCGATCTGAGGGATGGGGGCGTTCACGTGGGCGGGAGCGGCGGAGGCGGGGTGAACGCTGAGAAGCGCCCGAACGAGCTGTTGGGCTCGTGGTTCGCGCGCAGCGGCTGGTCGAAGGGCGAGCTGGCGCGTCAAGTGAACCGCCGCGCACGCCAGGTGGGCGCCAGCCACGTCTCCACCGACACCTCGCGGGTGCGTCGCTGGCTGGACGGCGAGAACCCGCGCGAGCCGATCCCCAAGATCCTTTCGGAGCTGTTCTCGGAGCGGTTCGGCTGCGTGGTCTCCATCGAGGACCTGGGCCTGCGCGCCGCCCGCCAGTCGCCCTCCGCCACCGGCGTCGACCTGCCCTGGACGGGCCCGCAGACGGTCGCCCTGCTCGGCGAGTTCTCGCGCAGCGACCTGATGCTGGCCCGCCGCGGCTTCCTCGGCACCTCACTGGCCCTGTCCGCCGGCCCGGCCCTGATCGAGCCCATGCAGCGCTGGCTGGTCCCCGCGCCGCCCGCGCCCCGGCCCGAGCCCGCGTCCGTGCCGTCCACCCGTTCCCGGGGGCGGCTGTCCAGGCCGGAGCTGGAGCTGCTGGAGTCCACCACGGTGATGTTCCGCCAGTGGGACGCCCAGTGCGGCGGCGGCCTGCGCCGCAAGGCGGTCGTCGGCCAGCTGCACGAGGTGACCGACCTGCTCCAGGAGCCCCAGCCCGAGACCACCACCCGCAAGCTGTTCAAGGTCGCCGCCGAACTGGCCGAGCTGGCCGGCTGGATGTCGTACGACGTGGGGCTCCAGCCCACCGCGCAGAAGTACTTCGTGCTCGCGCTGCACGCCGCCAAGGAGGCCGGCGACCGGCCGCTCGGCTCGTACGTCCTGTCCAGCATGAGCCGCCAGATGATCCACCTCGGCCGCCCCGACGACGCCCTGGAGCTGATCCACCTCGCGCAGTACGGCAGCCGGGACTGCGCGAGCCCGCGCACCCAGTCGATGCTGTATGCGATGGAGGCCCGCGCCTACGCCAACATGGGCCGGCCCGGCAAGTGCAAGCGGGCCGTGCGGATGGCGGAGGACACCTTCGCCGAGGCCGAGGACTGGGACGAGCCCGACCCCGACTGGATCCGCTTCTTCTCCGAGGCCGAGCTGTACGCCGAGAACAGCCACTCCTTCCGCGACCTGGCCTACGTGGCCGGCCGCAGCCCCGCCTACGCCTCCCTGGCCGATCCCCTGATGCGCCGGGCGGTGGAGCTGTTCGCGCAGGACCCCGAGCACCAGCGGTCGTACGCGCTGAACCTGATCGGCATGGCCAGCGTGCATCTGCTCCAGCGTGAGCCCGAGCAGGGCGCCGCCTTCGCCGGCCGGGCCATGACGGTCGCCAAGAACGTCCGTTCCGAGCGCGTCAACACTCGTATCCGAAAGACCGTCGACACCGCCGCCCGCGACTTCGGCGACATCACCGAGGTGGTGGACCTCACCGACAAGCTCGCCGTCGAGCTGCCGGAGGCCGCCGAGGCGGTCTGAGCCGCGCACCCGGACCCCTGGCCCCGGCCGCGGCCGGCCCTCCCTAACTGCCCGACTCGGCTCCCCCGTGCCAGGTCATCGGAAGGCCGCCCGCGGCCGGTCCGCGCCGTCCGCACGCCGTCCCGCGACGGTCGTCACGGGAGGGTCCAGGGAAGGTTGCGCCACGATAACGATCGCGCGGCGCGGCAGCAGGCAGTTCATCGACGCGTAACACGTCCGGCGCCTTCGTCACCGCCGCGAAACAACGAGGGGCCTCCACCGAAACGGCGCTGCGCCAATCTCATGGCGCATAACCGGCCCACCCCTCACGCCGCTCAAGGCTTCGCCCGCACGGGGCCGTATCCAACGACGAGGAGACGCCGATGGCTCCAGCCATCACGCTTGCCGCAGAGACGGAGCTCTCTGCCGCCAACACAGGCTTCATGCTCATCTGTTCCGCCCTGGTGATGCTCATGACCCCGGGCCTGGCCTTCTTCTACGGAGGCATGGTCCGCGTCAAGAGCACCCTGAACATGCTGATGATGAGCTTCATCAGCCTGGGGATCGTCACCATCCTGTGGGTGCTGTACGGCTTCTCCATGGCGTTCGGCACGGACTCCGGCAGCATCATCGGCTGGAGCTCCGACTACGTCGGCTTCACCGGCATCGGCACCGCCGACCTCTGGGACGGCTACACCATCCCGGTCTACGTCTTCGCCGTCTTCCAGCTGATGTTCGCGATCATCACGCCCGCCCTGATCAGCGGCGCCCTCGCGGACCGCGTGAAGTTCACGGCCTGGGCGCTGTTCACCGCGCTGTGGGCCACGGTCGTGTACTTCCCGGTCGCCCACTGGGTCTGGGGCGCGGGCGGCTGGGCCTTCGAGCTGGGCGTGATCGACTTCGCCGGTGGTACGGCGGTGCACATCAACGCCGGTGCCGCGGCGCTCGGCGTGATCCTGGTGATCGGCAAGCGCATCGGCTTCAAGAAGGACCCGATGCGTCCGCACAGCCTGCCCCTGGTGATGCTCGGCGCCGGCCTGCTGTGGTTCGGCTGGTTCGGCTTCAACGCCGGATCCTGGCTGGGCAACGACGACGGCGTCGGCGCGCTGATGTTCGTCAACACCCAGATCGCCACCGCCGCCGCCATGCTGGCCTGGCTGATCTACGAGAAGATCCGCCACGGCGCGTTCACCACGCTGGGCGCCGCCTCCGGTGCCGTCGCCGGTCTGGTCGCCATCACCCCGGCCGGCGGCGCGGTCGACCCGCTCGGCGCGATCGCGGTCGGCGCCGTCGCCGGTCTGCTGTGCGCCATGGCCGTCGGCCTGAAGTACCGGTTCGGCTACGACGACTCCCTCGACGTCATCGGCGTCCACCTGGTCGGCGGTGTCCTCGGCTCGCTGCTGATCGGCCTCTTCGCCAGCGGCA
Organism: Streptomyces cinereospinus; assembly: GCF_042430725.1. NCBI lineage: Bacteria > Bacillati > Actinomycetota > Actinomycetes > Kitasatosporales > Streptomycetaceae > Streptomyces > Streptomyces cinereospinus. The sequence continues at coordinate 83,375 of NZ_JBHMCY010000014.1, forward strand.
AGGGCCAGTCCGAGGTCAAGGGCCTGTTCTACGGCGGCGGTCTGGACCAGTTCTGGAAGCAGTGCGCCGGTGTCTTCGCCGTCCTCGCCTACTCCCTGGTCGTCTCGGCGATCCTCGCCTTCCTGCTCGACAAGACGATCGGAATGCGGGTATCGGAGGACGACGAGGTGGCCGGCATCGACCAGGCCGAGCACGCCGAGACCGCATACGACTTCAGCGGCGCCGGCGGTGGTGCAGCCCGCACCGCCCCCGCCACCGCCCCGGTCGCCGCAGCTGCTAGCAAGAAGGTGGACGCATGAAGCTCATCACCGCCGTCGTCAAGCCGCACCGGCTCGACGAGATCAAGGAAGCCCTCCAGGCGTTCGGAGTGCACGGCCTGACGGTCACCGAGGCGAGCGGCTACGGTCGTCAGCGGGGGCACACCGAGGTCTACCGCGGTGCCGAGTACACGGTCGACCTGGTCCCCAAGATCCGTATCGAGGTGCTGGCCGAGGACGACGACGCCGAGCAGCTGATCGACGTCATCGTGAAGGCGGCCCGCACCGGCAAGATCGGTGACGGCAAGGTCTGGTCCCTTCCGGTCGAGACCGCCGTCCGCGTCCGCACCGGCGAGCGCGGACCGGACGCTCTCTGACCCACAGAAGAACAGGAGTCGCTGGGTGACGAGTACGGGCGTACGTACGGAAGCAGAGGACTCGGGACCCAGCGGCTACGCGGCGGCCCGGCTGCACCTCCTGACCGAGGGGGTGCGGTCCGGGCCGCCGCGCCGTGCCGCGCTGGCCGGGCTGACGGACGACTGGCTGGCGGGGCTGTTCGGCGCGGGGGCCGGAGGACTCCGCGGGGTGGCGCTGGTGGCGGTCGGCGGCTACGGCCGCGGTGAGCTGTCCCCGCGCAGCGACCTGGACCTGCTCCTGCTGCACGACGGCGGCGACGCCGCCGCGATCGCCGCCCTGGCCGACCGCATCTGGTACCCGGTCTGGGACCTGGGCCTGGCCCTGGACCACTCCGTCCGCACCCCCGCCGAGGCCCGCAGGACGGCCGGGGAGGACCTGAAGGTCCAGCTCGGGCTGCTCGACGCCCGGCACATCGCGGGCGACCTCGGCCTGACCGCGGGACTGCGGACGGCGGTCCTCGCCGACTGGCGCAACCAGGCCCCCAGACGCCTCCCGGAACTGCAGGAGCTCTGCGCCGAACGCGCCCGGCGCCAGGGCGAGTTGCAGTACCTGCTGGAACCGGACCTCAAGGAGGCCCGGGGCGGCCTGCGGGACGCCACCGCCCTGCGCGCCGTCGCCGCCTCCTGGCTGGCCGACGCCCCGCGCGAGGGCCTCGACGACGCCCGCCGCCGGCTGCTCGACGTCCGCGACGCCCTGCACCTCGCCACCGGGCGCGCCACCGACCGGCTCGCCCTGCAGGAGCAGGACCAGGTCGCGGCCGAGCTGGGCCTGCTCGACGCCGACACCCTGCTGCGGCAGGTGTACGAGGCGGCCCGGGTCGTCTCCTACGCCAGTGACGTCACCTGGCGGGAAGTGGGGCGCGTGCTGCGCTCGCGGGCCGTGCGGCCCCGGCTGCGGTCCATGCTGGGCGGGGGGAAGCAGGCCGCCGAGCGGTCGCCGCTCGCCGAGGGCGTGGTGGAGCAGGACGGCGAGGTGGTGCTCGCCCGGGCCGCACGCCCCGACCGTGACCCCGTGCTCCCGCTGCGCGCCGCGGCCGCCGCCGCTCAGGCCGGACTGCCGCTCTCCCTGCACGCCGTCCGGCGCATGGCGACCGGCGTGCGCCCCCTGCCCACGCCCTGGCCGGCCGAGGCCCGCGAACAGCTGGTGACGCTGCTGGGCTCCGGCCGCCCGACCGTCGAGGTCTGGGAGGCCCTGGAGGCCGAGGGCCTGATCAGCCGGCTCATCCCGGACTGGGAGCGGGTGCGCTGCCGGCCGCAGCGCAACGCCGTGCACGTCTGGACCGTCGACCGGCACCTCATCGAGACCGCCGTGCGCGCCTCCGAGTTCACCCGCCGGGTCAGCCGCCCCGACCTGCTGCTGGTCGCCGCGCTGCTGCACGACATCGGCAAGGGCTGGCCCGGCGACCACTCGGTGGCCGGCGAGATCATCGCGCGCGACGTGGCGAGCCGGATCGGCTTCGACCGCGCGGACGCGGCCGTCCTCGCCACGCTGGTACGCCACCACCTGCTGCTCATCGAGACCGCCACCCGGCGCGACCTGGACGACCCCGCCACCGTGCGTTCGGTCGCCGAGGCCGTCGGCTCGCAGGGCACGCTGGAACTGCTGCACGCGCTCACCGAGGCCGACGCGCTGGCCACCGGGCCGGCCGCCTGGTCGTCCTGGCGGGGCTCCCTCGTCGCCGACCTGGTGCGGCGGGTCTCGGCCGTGCTCGCCGGGGACGCCCCCGCCGACCCGGAGACCGCCGCGCCCACCGCCGAGCAGGAGCGGCTCGCCATCGAGGCGATCGCCACGGGCAGCCCCGTCCTGGCCCTGCGGGCCCAGACCGAGGCGCCGGCCGAGGAGCCGTCCGGCGAGCCCGAGCCGCTCGGCGTGGAGCTGCTGATCGCCGTACCGGACCAGCCCGGCGTGCTGCCCGCGGTGTCCGGTGTGCTCGCCGTGCACCGCCTGACCGTGCGCACCGCCGAGCTGCGGTCGCTGCGGCTGCCGGACGGTGTGGAGGGCTCGGTGCTGCTGCTGGACTGGCGGGTCGCCGCCGAGTACGGCTCGCTGCCCCAGGCCGCCCGGCTCCGCGCCGACCTGGTGCGCGCGCTGGACGGCACCCTGGACATCGCCGGCCGGCTCGCCGAACGCGACGCCGCCTACCCGCGCCGCCGGGGCGTCGTCGCGCCCCCGCCGCGGGTGACGGTCGCCTCGGCCGGGTCCCGTCGGGCCACGGTGATCGAGGTGCGCGCACAGGACGCGCCGGGGCTGCTCTTCCGGATCGGGCGGGCCCTGGAGGACGCGGCGGTGCGGGTGCGCAGCGCCCATGTGTCGACGCTGGGCGCGAACGCCGTCGACGCGTTCTACGTCACAGGGCCGGAGGGGGCGCCGCTGCCCGCCGACGAGGCCGTGGCGGTGGCGCGGAAGCTGGAGGAGACATTGCGCGGCTGACCCGTGACCCGCTCCGGTGGAGCCGGGATACCCTGGAGGGCGATTCATCCGCCAGCCACCGACCCTGAGGACCGCGAGCGCCGTGTTCGATACTCTCTCCGATCGCCTCTCAGCGACTTTCAAGAACCTGCGCGGCAAGGGACGGCTCTCCGAGGCGGACATCGACGCCACCGCGCGCGAGATCCGCATCGCGCTCCTCGAGGCGGACGTGGCGCTGCCGGTCGTCCGGAGCTTCATCAAGAACGTCAAGGAGCGGGCCCTCGGCGCCGAGGTCTCCCGGGCGCTGAACCCGGCCCAGCAGGTGCTGAAGATCGTCAACGACGAGCTCGTGACGATCCTCGGCGGGGAGACCCGGCGGCTGCGTTTCGCCAAGCAGCCGCCCACGGTGATCATGCTGGCGGGTCTGCAGGGTGCCGGCAAGACCACCCTCGCGGGCAAGCTCGGCCGGTGGCTCAAGGAGCAGGGCCACTCGCCGCTGCTGGTCGCGGCCGACCTCCAGCGACCGAACGCGGTCAACCAGCTGAGCGTCGTCGCCGAGCGGGCCGGGGTCGCCGTCTTCGCGCCGGAGCCGGGCAACGGCGTCGGCGACCCGGTCAAGGTCGCCAAGGACTCCATCGACTTCGCGAAGTCCAAGGTCCACGACATCGTGATCGTGGACACCGCCGGCCGCCTGGGCATCGACCAGGACATGATGCAGCAGGCCGCGGACATCCGGGACGCGGTCTCGCCGGACGAGATCCTGTTCGTGGTCGACGCGATGATCGGCCAGGACGCGGTCAACACCGCCGAGGCCTTCCGCGACGGCGTCGGCTTCGACGGTGTGGTGCTCTCCAAGCTCGACGGCGACGCCCGCGGCGGTGCCGCGCTGTCGATCCGCCAGATCACCGGCAAGCCGATCATGTTCGCGTCGAACGGTGAGAAGCTCGACGACTTCGACGCCTTCCACCCGGACCGGATGGCCTCCCGCATCCTCGACATGGGTGACCTGCTCACCCTGATCGAGCAGGCGGAGAAGACCTTCGACCAGGCCGAAGCCCAGAAGATGGCCGAGAAGCTGGCCTCCAAGAAGGGCCAGGACTTCACCCTCGACGACTTCCTGGCCCAGATGGAGCAGGTCAGGAAGATGGGCTCCATCTCCAAGCTGCTCGGCATGCTGCCCGGCATGGGCCAGATCAAGGACCAGATCCAGAACCTCGACGAGCGGGACGTCGACCGCACCGCCGCCATCATCAAGTCGATGACGCCGGGCGAGCGCCAGGACCCGACGATCATCAACGGCTCGCGCCGCGCCCGTATCGCCCGCGGTTCCGGCGTCGACGTCAGCGCGGTGAAGAACCTGGTCGAGCGGTTCTTCGAGGCACGCAAGATGATGTCCCGCATGGCCCAGGGCGGCGGGATGCCCGGTATGCCCGGCATCCCGGGCATGGGCGGCGGCCCCGGCCGGGCCAAGAAGAAGCCGAAGCAGGCCAAGGGCAAGCAGCGCTCCGGCAACCCGATGAAGCGCAAGCAGCAGGAGCAGGAGGCCGCCGACCGCCGCGCGGCCGCCGCCCAGAGCGGCAACGCCTTCGGGGTGCCGCAGCAGGGCGGGCAGGACTTCGAACTGCCCGACGAGTTCAAGAAGTTCATGGGCTGAGCGAGCCCGATCAGCACGTTCCCGCGGGCGTCCCCGAGCGGTGGGGGGACGCCCGCTGCGCGTGCCGAAGTCAGCCTCCTGCCGTAACGTCCAGGTATGAGCGATGCCGCGCCACCACGCAAGGCTCCCGACCGGCCGTGGCGCACCGAGGGCACCCCGGACGAACCACCCGGGCGGCCCGGCGGCCGACGCCCGCGAGGCCGCTGGTGGGGCCTGCTCCTCACCGCGGTGATCGTGTTCCTGCTGGCCTACGTGGGCCTGAACTACCTGGGCCGGGGCGACGAGCCGACCATCTCGTACACCGAGTTCAGCCGGCAGGTCGACGCCGGCAACGTCGCGCGGATCTACTCCAAGGGCGACGCGATCCAGGGTGAGCTCAGAAGCGCCCGGGACAGCCCCGAGGGCGGCGGCGACTACACCAAGTTCATGACCCAGCGGCCCGCCTTCGCGGACGACGATCTCTGGCAGCAGCTGAGCAGCCGCGACGTCACGGTGACCGCGCAGCCGGTCGTGGTGCAGCGCAGCCTCCTCACCAACCTGCTGATCTCGCTGGCGCCGATCGTGATCATCGTCGCGGTGTGGATCTTCGTCGCCCGGCGGTCCGGCCCGGGCCGGGGCGGTGCGGGCGGGCTGTTCGGGCGCAAGGCGCCGCCCCGACCGGTCGAGCTGACACCGGGCAGGCATCGCACGACCTTCGCCGACGTGGCCGGCATCGACGAGGTCAAGGGCGAGCTGGACGACGTGGTCGACTTCCTGGAGCACCCCGAGGCCTACCGCGAGATGGGCGCGAAGATGCCGCGCGGTGTGCTGCTCGCGGGCTCGCCCGGCACCGGCAAGACCCTGCTGGCGCGTGCGGTGGCGGGCGAGGCGGGCGTGCCGTTCTTCTCCGCCTCCGCCTCGGAGTTCATCGAGATGATCGTCGGTGTCGGCGCCTCCCGGGTCCGGGAACTGTTCGCCGAGGCCCGCAAAGTGGCACCGTCGATCATCTTCATCGACGAGATCGACACCATCGGACGGATGCGCGGTGGCGGCGCGTCGGTCAGCGGCCACGACGAGCGGGAGCAGACGCTGAACCAGATCCTCACCGAGATGGACGGCTTTTCCGGCTCGGAGGGCGTGATCGTCATAGCGGCGACGAACCGCGCCGACATCCTGGACCCCGCACTGACCCGGCCGGGACGCTTCGACCGGGTGGTCAACGTCTCCCCGCCGGACCGGGCCGGACGCGAGGCGATCCTGCGCATCCACACCCGCGAGATCCCGCTCGCCGACGACGTGGACCTGGCCCGGCTGGCCCGCACCACCCCGGGCATGACGGGCGCCGACCTGGCCAACCTCGCCAACGAGGGCGCACTGCTCGCGGTCAAGCGGGGACAGCGGCAGGTGACGGCCGCGGACCTGTCCGAGGCCCTGGAGAAGGTGCACCTGGGAGCGGAACGCACCCTGGTGATGCCCGAGGAGGACCGCCGCCGCACCGCGTACCACGAGAGCGGGCACGCCCTGCTCGGCATGTTGCAGCCGGGCGCCGACCCCGTCCGCAAGATCACCATCGTGCCGCGCGGCCGGGCGCTGGGGGTGACGATGTCGACCCCCGAGGTGGAGCGGTACGCGCACTCGGAGGAGTACCTGCGCGGCCGCATCATCGGCGCCCTGGGCGGCATGGCGGCGGAGGAAGTGGTCTACGGAGTGGTCACCACGGGCGCGGAGAACGACCTGGAACAGGTCACCGCCATCGCCCGCGGGATGGTGGCCCGCTGGGGCATGAGCGAGCGGGTCGGCCGGCTGTCCGCCCTGCCGAGCGACGCCCAGCAGGCGTACGGGCTCTCGGCCGCCCCGCAGACCCTCGACGTGATCGACGCCGAGATGCGCCGGATCGTCGACGCCTGCTACGAGGAGGCCTGCCACAAGCTGCGCGAGCACCGCGGCCGGCTGGACGCGCTGGCGGAGGCGTTGCTGGAGCGGGAGACGCTGGACGAGGCGGACGCCTACCGGGTCGCGGGGATCACGCGCCTGAGCAGCAAGGACGACGTGCAGGCCCAGGGCGTCCGGCCTGATTGACGGGACACCCCCGGGGCCGGCCGGGCTCCCCCGACCGGCGGGCCCCGCGCGCCTCGGGGCGTGTCCTCAGGGGATGCGGGCGATCAGGTAGCGGAAGACGTTCGGCATCCACACCGTGCCGTCCGGCCGCCGGTGCGGATGCAGCGCCTCGGTCAGTTCCTTGTCCACCTGTTCCTGGTCGGTCGCCCCGACCGCCGCGTCGAACAGACCCGTCGACAGCAGCCCCCGCACCGCGCTGTCCACGTCGGCGTACCCGAACGGGCAGGCGACCCGGCCCGAACCGTCCGGCCGGAGCCCCGCCCTCTGGGCGACCACCTCCAGGTCGTCGCGGAGCGCCGGGCGCCACGTGCCGCCGCCGCGCAGCGGATCCTGCGCCAGCTTGGCGGCGACCCGCAGCACCGACGACGTGGCACAGCGCTCCGGCGGCCCCCAGCCGGCCAGCACCACCGGCGCGCCCCGCTCGGCCAGCGGCGCCGCCGCTGCCAGCAGCCCGCCGAGCCCTTCGGCGTCCCCCGCCGGACACCCGACCGGGTCCATGGCGGTGACCAGGGTGTACGCCGCGTCGTGCGGGCCGGCCGCGTCCCGGGGGACGGCGTCGTCCGAAGAGCCCTCGACGAGCCGGGCCTTCGCGGGCGCGCGCGTGCCGGGTGCCGCCGCCGCGGGTCGCAGGCGCTCGCGCGCGAAGGCCAGTCTCTCGGGGGAGGAGGACTCGACACCGGTGACGGCGGCGCCCCGGGCGGCCGCCATCAGCAGGGCGAGTCCCGAACCGCAGCCCAGACCGAGCAGCCGGGTGCCGGCTCCCACGTCCAGTCGCTCGTAGACGGCCTCGTAGAGCGGTACGAGCATCCGCTCCTGGATCTCCGACCAGTCACGCGCGCGTGCCTCCAGGTCCACGCGGGGTGCGGATCCCGCGACAGGCCGGTGCCGGCGCACGAGCGTAGGTGTCATCGAAAGCGCCCCAATCCGCGGAGAGTTGCCGCTGTACTCGTTGCTCGTTGTCGTCGCCCCCGTCGCGTACGCCCACCCGCATCCCCCGTATGCCAGGTAACTCCGAGCCCGCGGCGGCGTCCAGAGGTCGCGGCGGCCTGCTTGTGAGGAGCCCCCGTGCGTGGCGAGAATTCACATTCCGGCAACGCCCCCGTCCCGCCGTCGGACGGAATCTGGCAGTCCGCGGGCGGCTGAGTGGCGTGTTCATGCTGGAGGCGGCGACCCGGTTCCGGCCCGCGGCGGGGCGGTGCCGGACCCCGGGATCCGACCAGGTAGGGTCACGGTCGTGCCGCGCCCAGGGCGCGGTCAGGACGGTCGGTGCCCGGGCTCGGCCGAAACACTTCTTGCGCGCCCGCGGGCCGCGCTCTCCCGCCCCGCGGTCACCCGCCCCGCGCCGGGCCGTACGTCGGGCTACGCACCAGCTTGGTAGGAGCTGGGTGGCTCCTCCGCAGATCAGCGCACCCGCCCTCCTCAGGACGCATCAGCGGCAACTGACGGGTACGTGCAAATTATTTGGGATGCCCCGGAATAGGAACACAGCGGGACTCAGGCTCGTTGTCATTACGTGAGCACGACACCACCTGTTCTCGCCGCAGAGCTGGCGCAGGCGTGGGCCGACATTCAGCGGTACCACTCCGAGCTGCCGGACCTTGCCGCGCCCGAGTCCCTGATCGGGGAGTCGTCGTCCGCCTGCGGGCACGAACTCTCCTTCGAGCGGCTGCTCCATGAGGCAGTCCACGGCATCGCCGCCGCGCGCGGAATCCGCGACACCTCCCGCGCCGGCCGCTACCACAACCGCAGATTCCTCGCGATCGCCGAGGAGCTGGGCCTGGACCACCCCGAGGAGCCGCACCCCAGCAGCGGCTTCTCGCTGGTCACGCTCAACCCCGAGGCGAAGCGGCGCTACCGCCCGACGATGGAGCGCCTCCAGCGCGCCCTGAAGGCGCACACCGCCGCCACCACCGCCGACACCGGCCGCGCCTTCCGCGGTCCGGCCGCCCGCCACGGCTCCTCCGGCGGCGGCGTCCGGGTCAAGGCGGTGTGCGACTGCGGCCGCAACGTACGGGTCGTCCCGTCCGTGCTGGCCCAGGCGCCGATCGTGTGCGGCGGGTGCGGCAAGCCGTTCCGGATCCCCGACGTGGTGGGCGCGGGCGCGAGGTGAGCGCACGGCTGCTCGTGGCAGCCGTGCGGCACCGCGTGCCGCGGGTCGCGCATCCGGCGTCGGTCGCGGGGGCGCCGGGTGCCGCTGCGGCATGCCCCGGCGCACCCTCGGTCGGAAGCGGCCCGCCGGGTGTGGCAGAATGGCCAGTTGTACTCGACAGCCGCACAGGACCCCTCTCTCCTCCGGCTGACGCGTCCGTCGGGCACTCGGGTACCGCAGCCCCACGCGGCCTTCTCGCCGTGCCCAACCACGTCAAATCCAGGAGAACCCACTCCCGTGGCAGTCAAGATCAAGCTGAAGCGTCTGGGCAAGATCCGTTCGCCTCACTACCGCATCGTCGTCGCCGACTCCCGCACCCGCCGTGACGGCCGTGCGATCGAGGAGATCGGCAAGTACCACCCGACGTACCACCCGTCGGTGATCGAGGTCGACGCCGAGCGCGCGGCGTACTGGCTCGGCGTCGGCGCCCAGCCGACCGAGCCCGTGCTCGCCATCCTGAAGAAGACCGGCGACTGGCAGAAGTTCAAGGGCGAGCCCGCCCCGGCGCCGCTGCTGACCGCCGAGCCGAAGAAGGCACGCCCGTCGTTCGAGGCCCTCGGCGGCGACGACGAGGGCAAGGGTGAGGCCATCACCCAGAAGAAGAAGGCCGAGAAGAAGGACGAGGCCCCGGCCGAGTCCGCGGCTGAGTCGACCGAGGCCTGAGCATGCTCGAGGAGGCTCTCGAGCACCTCGTCAAAGGCATCGTCGACAATCCGGACGATGTGCAGGTCGCCTCGCGCAACCTGCGCCGCGGACGTGTGCTGGAGGTCCGGGTCCACCCCGACGACCTCGGCAAGGTGATCGGCCGCAACGGCCGCACCGCACGCGCTCTGCGCACCGTCGTGGGCGCCATCGGCGGCCGCGGCGTCCGCGTCGACCTCGTCGACGCGGACCACGTCCGCTGACGCCAATCGCAGCACCGGCTCGGGCCGGGGAGGGCCACTGGGCCGTCCCCGGCCCGTAGTCGTACGACAGGGAGAACAAGCACAGTGCAGCTCGTAGTCGCACGGATCGGCCGCGCCCACGGCATCAAGGGCGAGGTCACCGTGGAGGTCCGCACCGACGAGCCCGAACTGCGGCTCGCCCCCGGCGCCGTACTCGCCACCGATCCGGCCGCTGCCGGGCCCCTCACCATCGCCGCGGGCCGGGTGCACAGCGGCCGCCTGCTGCTGCGCTTCGAGGGCGTCGGCGACCGCGACGCCGCCCAGGCGCTGCGCAACACCCTCCTGATCGCCGAGATCGACCCGGAGGAACTGCCCGAGGGCGAGGACGAGTACTACGACCACCAGCTGATCGACCTCGACGTCGTCACCGAGGACGGGGTGGCGGTCGGCCGGATCACCGAGATCTCGCACCTGCCCACGCAGGACCTGTTCATCGTGGAGCGCCCGGACGGCAGCGAGGTCATGATCCCGTTCGTGCAGGAGATCGTCACCGGGATCGACCTGGAGGAGCAGCGGGCCGTCATCGACCCGCCGCCCGGGCTGATCGACGACCGCGCTGACATCGCCTCGCCCAGGGACGAGTCCTGATGCGGCTCGACGTCGTCACGATCTTCCCCGAGTACCTCGACCCGCTGAACGTCTCCCTGGTCGGCAAGGCACGCGCGCGCGGGCAGCTGCTGGTGCACGTGCACGATCTGCGCTCCTGGACCCACGACCGCCACAACACGGTCGACGACACGCCCTACGGCGGCGGTCCCGGCATGGTGATGAAGACCGACCCGTGGGGCGACGCCCTCGACTCCGTCCTCGCCGACGGCTACGAGACGGGCGCGCACGGCCCGGCCCTGATCGTCCCCACGCCCAGCGGCCGCCCCTTCACCCAGGAAGTCGCCGTGGAGCTCTCCGAGCGCCCGTGGCTGATCTTCACCCCGGCCCGCTACGAGGGCATCGACCGGCGGGTCGTCGACGAGTACGCGACCCGGATGCCGGTGTACGAGGTGTCCATCGGCGACTACGTCCTGGCCGGCGGCGAGGCGGCCGTCCTGGTCGTCACCGAGGCCGTGGCGCGGCTGCTGCCCGGCGTCCTCGGCAACGCCGAGTCGCACCGCGACGACTCCTTCGCGCCCGGCGCCATGGCCAACCTGCTGGAAGGGCCCGTCTACACCAAGCCGCCCCGGTGGCGGGAGCGCGAGATCCCGGACGTGCTGCTCAGCGGGCACCACGGGAAGATCGCCCGGTGGCGGCGCGACGAGGCGCTGCGGCGCACGACGGCCAACCGTCCCGACCTGATCGAGCGCTGCGATCCCAAGGCCTTCGACAAGAAGGACCGCGAGATGCTCTCCGTCCTGGGCTGGGAACCGGACCCCGCGGGGGAGCCGTACGGCCGATTTTGGCGCAGGACCGGGGGCATGGAAGAATAGGCCGCTGTTGTGCGTCCGTCCGGTTGCGCGCCCCTGCCACAGGGGGAGACGACGTCCGCCCCGACCCGCACGACTCTCGTACCAGAAACCTAGTTTCCGTTGATGACCTGTGGCATCAGCGAAGAAAGCAGACGAAATGTCGCACCTGCTCGACTCCGTCGACTCCGCGTCGCTGCGCAGCGACGTCCCGGCGTTCCGCCCGGGTGACACCGTCAACGTCCACGTCCGTGTCATCGAGGGCAACCGCTCCCGTGTGCAGCAGTTCAAGGGCGTGGTGATCCGCCGCCAGGGCTCCGGCGTGCGCGAGACCTTCACGGTCCGCAAGGTCTCCTTCTCCGTCGGCGTCGAGCGCACCTTCCCGGTGCACACCCCGATCGTGGAGAAGATCGAGCTGGTCACCAAGGGCGACGTCCGCCGCGCCAAGCTGTACTACCTGCGCGAGCTGCGCGGCAAGGCGGCGAAGATCAAGGAGAAGCGCGAGAACTGAGCGCCTCCCGGGGTTCACAGCGGAGCCGGATAGCATCGGGCTCCGATGGACACCGAAGCACAGCCGACGGAGCGCGACCGCTCCTCCCGCCCCTGTGATGCCGAGGAGATCTCGGACACAGCGGGGCCGGAGGGCCGGTCGCGTTCCGCGTTGACGGCGCGGGCCGCCGCGTGGGTCCCGGGCGGGCGGATCACCCTGACCGTGCTGGTCTGCCTGGTCTTCGCGCTGCTGCTCAACACGTTCGTGGTGCAGCCGTTCCGCATTCCGAGCGGATCGATGGAGCCGGCGTTGAGGATCGGCGACCGCGTGCTCGTAAACAAGTTGGCGTACCGTTTCGGTGCTCAGCCGCGGCGCGGGGACGTGGTCGTGTTCGACGGCACCGGAAGCTTCGGTCCCGCCGACTACGTCAAACGGGTCGTGGGTGTGGGCGGGGACCGCGTGGTCTGCTGCGACAGGGAAGGGAGACTCCAGGTGAACGGCCGGTCCGTCGACGAGTCGACGTTCCTGTATCCCGGCGACGGCGCGTCCGCGGTGCCCTTCGACGTGGTCGTGCCCGCGGGCACCCTGTTCGTGCTCGGCGACCACCGCAGCTCCTCCAGCGACTCCCGCGACCACCTCGGCTCACCCGGCGGCGGCATGGTCCCCGTCGACGACGTGATCGGCCGGGCCGCCTGGGTCGTCTGGCCCGCGGGCCACCTCACCGGCCTGGACGGAACCGGCGCCTACGCGCGCGTGCCCGCGGCGGACGGTGCCCATGGGTAACCGCGGCAAGCCACGCGGCACGCCCGCCGGCCCCGCCGAGGACCTGCTGCCCACCGGCACCCGGCGGGCCACCGCCCCGGCCGGTTCCGGGCGCACCCGCGCCGAGCGGCGCAAGCTCCAGCGCAAGGTCAAACGGCGCCGGCGCCGCTCGGCCGTCAAGGAGATACCGCTCCTCGTCGGCGTGGCGGTGCTGATAGCCCTCGTGCTGAAGACGTTCCTGGTCCAGGCGTTCGTGATCCCGTCCGGCTCCATGGAGCAGACGATCCAGATCGGCGACCGGGTCCTGGTGGACAAGCTCACCCCCTGGTTCGGCGCCGAGCCGGAACGCGGCGACGTCGTGGTCTTCAAGGACCCCGGCGGCTGGCTCCAGGACGAGCAGCCCACCCAGCAGAAGGCCGACCCCGTCGTCGTCCGGCAGGCCAAGGAGGCGCTCACCTTCATCGGCCTGCTGCCGTCCGACAACGAGAAGGACCTCATCAAGCGGGTCGTCGGCGTCGGCGGTGACCGGGTGCAGTGCTGCGACGCGCAAGGGCGGGTCACGGTCAACGGCGTGCCGCTGGACGAGGGCTACCTGTACCCGGGCGACAGGCCGTCCGCGGCCGAGTTCGACATCACCGTGCCGCCGGGCAGGCTGTGGGTGATGGGCGACCACCGGTCCAACTCCGCGGACTCCCGCTCCCACCAGGACACCGACTACGGCGGCACCGTCTCCGACGACCAGGTGGTCGGCCGGGCCGTCGTCATCGCCTGGCCGCTGGGCCACTGGTCGACGCTGGACGAACCGGAAACCTACGCTTCCGTCTCCGACTCGGCAGCCGCGTCGACCGCGGCCGCCCGGCCGTCGCATAGGGTTGCCCCCGACGTGACGAACGGAACGATCCGACTCCCGAGCCCTGCGGAACTCCCGCTCGTTATGGGAGTAGTGGGCCTGCGCCGTGCGTGGGGCAGGCGGCGGCACAGAGTAAGGAGTTGGCGTGGGGGATGTGGCGGTTGGCGCACGGTCCGGACACGACGGCGAGGAGCCCCGCGGACACCCCGTGGAAGCGGCCCCTCAGGCCGCGGACAGCGCAGCGAGCTCCGGCGATGAAGGCCTGCGGGCCGAGGACGGCACGGTGACGGACGAGCAGAGTCAGAGCGGGGACGAGGGGCCGTCGGGCTCCGGCGCCCGGCAGCCGGGGAAGCAGCGCTCCTTCTGGAAGGAGCTGCCGATCCTGATCGGCATCGCACTGGTACTGGCGCTGCTGATCAAGACCTTCCTGGTGCAGGCGTTCTCCATCCCCTCCGACTCGATGCAGAACACCCTCCAGGAGGGTGACCGCGTCCTCGTCGACAAGCTCACCCCGTGGTTCGGTTCGGAGCCCGAGCGCGGCGAGGTCGTCGTCTTCCACGACCCCGACAACTGGCTGGCGGGCGAGCCGACGCCGGACCCCAACGCCCTGCAGACGCTGCTCAGCTGGATCGGCCTGATGCCGTCCGCCGAGGAGAAGGACCTCATCAAGCGCGTGATCGGCGTCGGCGGCGACACGGTCGAGTGCAACGGCACCGGCCCGCTGAGGGTGAACGGCAAGGCGCTGGACGAGCCGTACGTCTACCCCGGCAACACGCCGTGCAGCCAGGACGACCAGGGCGGCCAGTTCAAGGTGACGGTCCCCGAGGGCTACCTCTGGGTGATGGGCGACCACCGCCAGAACTCCCGGGACTCGCGGTACAACCAGGGCGACGCCAACAAGGGCATGGTCCCCGTCGGCGAGGTCGTCGGACGCGCCATCGTCAAGGCCTGGCCGATCAACCGCTGGGGCACCCTCCCGGTGTCGGACACCTTCGACCAGCCCGGCCTGAACGACCGGCCGGCCGTGTCGGCGGCCCTCACCGCAGCCCCGAACGCGCTGGCCCTCGCGGGGGTCGTGCCGGTGGCACTGTGGCGCCGCCGCCGGCCGGGCGCCTGACCGCCGTCGCGGGTCCCCGGGGCCCGCGTGAAGTCCTCGTGGAGCTGCCGGACCGGGCGCAGGACAGGGCTGACGGGTCCGGTACCGCCGGGTAGGGTGCGGATCCATGGGCGGTGAGAGCACCACACGTACGGCCCCGCACAGCGGGGGGACGAGCAAGGGCCCGGCGGGCGGCCGGACCGGGCAGCGGTTGTCCGGACTGGCGGTCGCGCTGGGCCTCGTGCTGTTCCTGGTCGGCTTCGGCTGGGCGGCGGTGACCTACCTGCCGTACACCGTGCCCAGCCGCTCCATGACGCCGACGATCGACGCGGGCGACCGGGTGCTGGCCCAGCGGGTCGACGGTGCCGAGGTGCGCCGGGGCGACGTCGTCGTGTTCCAGGACCCCACCTGGGGCGACGCGCCGCTGATCAAGCGGGTGGTGGCCGTCGGCGGCGACCGGGTCGCCTGCTGCCGCGACGGCAGGCTCACCGTCAACGGCACGGAGATCGAGGAACCGTACCTGGCCGAGGGGCAGCAGGCCGCGGGCACGAACTTCGGCGACGTCACCGTGCCCGAGGGGCGGCTGTTCCTGCTCGGTGACGAGCGGCAGGGCTCCCTGGACTCCACCGCCCACCTCACCGACGCCGTGAGCGGCACCGTGGCGCGCGACGCCGTCTCGGGCCGGGTGGACGCCGTCGTCTGGCCCATGAACGGCATGCTGGCCCGCCCCACGGGCTTCGAGACCCTCGGCGCCCTGTCCACGCCGGGACCGCTGCCGGCGATCGGCGCCATGATCGTCGCGGGCGCGGTGCTGGTGCTCGGCGGTGCCGCCTGTGCACCGGTCGCCAGCCGCCTGGGTTCCCGGGCGAGGACGGAGCCCGCCGGTGCCCGCTGAGGCGACGCAGGGGTACGAACTCGCCGGCGACCGCGTGCGCAAGGTGGCCCGGGTGGTGCTGCTCGACCCGGAGGACCGGATCCTGCTCCTGCACGGCCACGAGCCGGACGACCCGGCGGACGACTGGTGGTTCACGCCGGGCGGCGGACTGGAGGGCGAGGAGACCCGTGAGGAGGCCGCGCTGCGGGAACTCGCGGAGGAGACGGGAATCACGGAGGTCCGGCTCGGCCCGGTGCTGTGGCGGCGGAGGTGCTCCTTCCCGTTCGCCGGGCGCCGCTGGGACCAGGACGAGTGGTACTACCTGGCCCGGACCACCCAGACGGCGACGCGGGCCGTCGCCCTCACCGAGCTGGAGCGACGCAGTGTCGTGGGAGCCCGGTGGTGGACCTGTGAGGAACTGGCCCTGGCTCGTGAGACGGTGTATCCGACCAGACTCGCCGGGCTGCTGCGCAGGCTGCTCGACGAAGGTCCCCCCGCCAGGCCCGAGACCCTTGACACGGAAATCGTCTAGGGGCCCACGGGACTGGCGCACAATGGTGGGATCGCACGGCTGAAGGGGAACATGCCATGAGCGCCGAGGACCTCGAGAAGTACGAGACCGAGATGGAGCTGAAGCTCTACCGGGAGTACCGCGATGTCGTCGGTCTGTTCAAATACGTGATCGAGACCGAGCGCCGCTTCTACCTGACCAATGACTACGAGATGCAGGTGCACTCGGTTCAGGGTGAGGTGTTCTTCGAGGTGTCGATGGCGGACGCCTGGGTGTGGGACATGTACCGGCCGGCCCGTTTCGTGAAGCAGGTACGTGTCCTGACGTTCAAGGACGTGAACATCGAGGAGCTGAACAAGAGCGACCTCGAACTGCCGAGCGGGTGATGACGCCGCGCGTGGGCCGGATGCCGCACGCCGGGCCGGGCCTATCACTCGTGTGGGTGGCGGAGTTGTCCACAACCGCTGAGTAGCACACCAAGATCCACTCAAGGGTGGGCGATGCGTGACCGTGGGCACCGGAGGAGGTGCCGACATGAACGCACGAGACGCACTCGGCAGGTACGGCGAGGAACTGGCCGCCCGACGGCTGGCGGCGGCCGGTATGACGGTGCTGGCGCGCAACTGGCGCTGCGGCAGGACCGGTGAGATCGACATCGTGGCGCGGGACGGGGACGTCCTGGTCGTCTGCGAGGTGAAGACACGCCGGGCGGGCCGGTTCCAGCATCCGATGGCCGCGGTGCGGCAGGAGAAGGCCGAGCGCCTGCGCGGGCTCGCCGAACGCTGGATCCACGCCCACGGCGGGGCACCACCGGGAGGCGTCCGCATCGACCTGGTCGGCGTCGTCCTGCCCGAGCGGGGCGCGCCCGTGGTCGAGCACGCGCGGGGGGTGGCCTGAGATGGGCTTCGCGCGTACGTGCTCCGTCGCCCTGGTCGGGGTCGAGGGCGTGGTGGTGGAGGTCCAGGCCGACCTGGAACCGGGCGTCGCCGCGTTCACGCTGGTGGGGCTGCCGGACAAGAGTCTGACCGAGAGCCGGGACCGGGTCCGGGCGGCCGTGGTGAACTCGGGCACCGCCTGGCCCCAGAAGAAGCTCACCGTCGGGCTCAGCCCGGCGTCCGTGCCGAAGGCCGGCAGCGGCTTCGACCTGGCCGTCGCCTGCGCGGTGCTGGGGGCCGGCGAGCGGATCGACCCCCGGGTGCTCGCCGACATCGTGATGATCGGGGAACTCGGCCTGGACGGACGGGTGCGGCCGGTGCGCGGCATCCTGCCGGCGGTGCTGGCGGCGGCCGACGCCGGTTACGAGCAGGTGGTGGTGCCCGAGTGCGCGGCCGCCGAGGCGACGCTGGTCCCGGGCGTGTCGGTACTGGGCGTCCGCAGCCTGCGTCAGCTGATCGCCGTCCTGGCGGACGAGGCCGTGCCGGAGGAGGAGCCCGACGCGCCCGGACGCCCGGATCCGCTGCTGGCGGGGCTGCGGATGCCCGGCGCCGGTTCGGCCGCGGGCATGCACACCGTCGGAGCCGCCCAGCACGACCACGGGCACGACCTGGCCGATGTCGTGGGCCAGCTCTCGGCGCGCACGGCGGTGGAGATCGCCGCGGCCGGCGGTCATCACCTGTTCCTGGAGGGCCCGCCCGGCGCGGGCAAGACGATGCTCGCGGAGCGGCTGCCGGGCATCCTGCCCCGGCTCACCCGGCAGGAGTCGCTGGAGGTCACGGCGGTGCACTCGGTGGCCGGGCTGCTGCCGGCCGGCAAGCCCCTGATCGACACCGCCCCCTACTGCGCCCCGCACCACTCGGCCACCATGCAGGCGCTCGTCGGCGGCGGCGCCGGCATCGCCCGGCCGGGCGCCGTGTCGCTCGCGCACCGGGGGGTGCTGTTCCTCGACGAGACGCCGGAGTTCGGCAGCCAGGCCCTCGACGCCCTGCGGCAGCCCCTGGAGGCGGGGCACGTCGTGATCGCCCGCAGCACGGGGGTGGTGCGGTTCCCGGCGAGGTTCCTGATGGCGCTGGCCGCCAACCCCTGCCCGTGCGGGCGGTTCTCCCAGCGGGACGACGTGTGCGAGTGCCCGCCCTCGGTGATCCGCCGGTACCAGGCCCGGCTCTCGGGACCGCTGCTGGACCGGGTCGACCTGCGGGTCGAGGTGGACCGGGTCACGCGGGCCGAGCTGACCGACCGCGGGGCGCGCGGCGAGTCCACCGCGGCCGTCGCCGAACGGGTCCGCGCGGCCCGGGAGCGGGCGGCCGCCCGTCTCGCGGGCACACCGTGGCGGACCAACAGCGAGGTGCCCGGCCGGGAACTGCGCGGCCGCTGGTACGCCGCGGCCGGTGCGATGGACGAGGCCGAGCGCGGCCTGGAGCGGGGTGTGCTCACGGCGCGCGGTCTCGACCGGGTGCTGCGGGTCGCCTGGACCGTGGCCGACCTCACCGGCCACGACCGGCCCGACGCCACCGACGTCGCCCTGGCGCTGCAACTGCGCACCGGCGTCCCACGGGGGGTGCCCATGGCCATCGGGGCGCTGACATGACCGGTGCTGAGGTGAGTGGCGCAGGTGTGACCGGTGCGGGGGTGACCGGCGTTGACCTGAGCGGCACTGAGATGACCGGTGCTGAGGGGACCGGCGCTGACGTGAGCAGCACTCAGGTGACCGCAGCTGCTGTGAGCGCTGACGTGAGCCGCGCCGGTGTGACCGGCTCCGCCCCGACCGGCTCCGCCCCGACCGGTGCGGCCCTGACCGGTGCCGGCCTCACCGGTGCCGGTGGTCCGGACGGTGAGCTGCTCGGGCGGGTCTTCCTCACCCGGGTGCTGGAGCCCGGGGACGGGACCGCCGGGCGGTGGGTGCGGGAGTGGGGGGTCGGCGAGATGGTGCGGCGGTTGCGCGGCGGCGGGACGGCACCGGCGGGGGTGAGCGGGCAGCGGTGGGCCGGGCTGCTGGCGCGGGCCCGCCAGGCCGAGCCGGAGCGGGATCTGGAGGTGGCGCGGGCGGCCGGGGCGCGGTTCGTGTGCCCGGGGGACGCGGAGTGGCCCGGGCAGCTCGACGGCCTCGGGGACGGCCGGCCGCTGGGGCTCTGGGTGCGGGGGCGGGCCGGCCTGCGGATGTGGGCGCTCCGGTCCGTCGCCGTCGTGGGGGCCCGGGCCTGCACCGAGTACGGCGCCCACATGGCCGTCACCCTCGCCGCCGGGCTCGCCGAGCGCGGCTGGGTGGTCGTCTCCGGCGGCGCCTACGGCATCGACGGCGCCGCCCACCGCGGAGCCCTCGGCGCCGGCGGTGCCACCGTCGCCGTCCTGGCCTGCGGTGTCGACCGGCCCTATCCCCGGGGGCACACCCAGCTGATCAACAGGATCGCGGAGCAGGGCCTGGTGGTGGGCGAGCTGCCACCGGGGGACCATCCGACGCCCAGCCGGTTCATCGTGCGCAACCGGGTGATCGCCGCGCTGACCAGGGGGACCGTGGTCGTCGAGGCGGCCCTGCGCAGCGGTTCGCTCGTGACCGCGCGGGCGGCGCAGCGGCTGGGGCGGCACACCATGGGCGTGCCCGGGCCGGCCACCAGCGCGCAGTCCGCCGGGGTGCACGAGCTGCTGCGCGGGGAGGCGACGCTGGTCACCGACGCGGCCGAGGTGGTCGAGCTGGTCGGCGACATGGGCGACCTGGCCCCCGTCCGGCGCGGACCGGTGCTGCCGCGCGACCTGCTGGCGCCCGGCGCCCGGCAGGTCCTGGCCGCGCTGCCCGGGCGCGAGTGCGCCACCGCACGGGAGATCGCGCGGGGCGTGCCGACGACCGAGGACGACGCGATCGCGAGGCTGTACGAACTCGGAGCACTTGGCTACGTCGAACGACACGGCGACGGCTGGAAGTTGACACGCCAGGCGATGACGTCCGTTCGCGGTGGACGGGATGTGTGTTGACCGAGCGTGTTCGGCCGTCCGGGGGAATCCCGATGTCCTTGGGAAATCCGGCAGTTGGCGAGCCGTGACGGTCACACTGAGCGACCGCGATGCCCCGGTGGAGCGCCGTGTGGAACGTTTCTGCGCACGGTGTCCGCCCCGTCCTTCGCACGCTGCGACTCGTCAGTCACGCTACGCTCACGAGGATCCCGACACAGACCGCCAACTCGACACCGAAGCGACAGCTCACCCACGTACCACCCTTCACGGCAGAACGGCACAAGGCGACGAATGCCCCAGCACACCTCCGGGTCCGACCGGGCGGCGATCCCCCCAGCCGCCCGCGACGGTGGCAGCGATCGGCCGCCCGCTCCCTCGACGCTCGACGAGCTGTGGCGGTCGTACAAGGAAACGGGGGACGAGCGGCTGCGGGAGCAGCTGATTCTGCACTACTCGCCGCTGGTGAAGTACGTGGCCGGGCGGGTGAGCGTGGGGCTGCCGCCCAACGTCGAGCAGGCGGACTTCGTGTCCTCCGGGGTGTTCGGGCTGATCGACGCGATCGAGAAGTTCGACATCGACCGGGAGATCAAGTTCGAGACGTACGCGATCACGCGGATCCGGGGTGCGATGATCGACGAGCTGCGGGCACTGGACTGGATCCCGCGGTCGGTGCGGCAGAAGGCGCGCAACGTGGAGCGGGCGTACGCGACGCTGGAGGCGCGGCTGCGGCGGACGCCGAGCGAGCCGGAGGTGGCCGCCGAGCTGGGCATCCCGGTGGACGAACTGCATGCTGTTTTCAGCCAGTTGTCGTTGGCCAACGTGGTGGCGCTGGAGGAACTGCTGCACGTCGGGGGCGAGGGCGGCGACCGGCTGAGCCTGATGGACACGCTGGAGGACACCGCCGCGGACGATCCGGTGGAGGTGGTCGAGGACCGGGAGCTGCGGCGGTTCCTGGCGCGGGCGATCAACACGCTGCCCGAGCGGGAGAAGACCGTGGTCACGCTGTACTACTACGAGGGGCTCACGCTCGCCGAGATCGGCAACGTGCTGGGGGTGACCGAGAGCCGGGTGAGCCAGATCCACACCAAGTCCGTGCTCCAGTTGCGGGCGAAACTGGCCGGCTTCGGTCGTTGACCTGGCCGGACGTCGACGGGGCGGTGTGCTGCACTCCCGTTGGGGGTGGCGCGTCCGTAAAGTGGTCGGCGTGCCTAGGATTCGAGCGGCCTCCGTGGCCGAGCACCGGTCGATGCAGCGAGCCGCCCTGCTGGACGCGGCTCGTTCCCTGCTGTCCGAGGGCGGGACGGAGGCGCTGACCTTCCCGGCCCTCGCCGAGCGGACGGGTCTCGCCCGGTCGTCCGTCTACGAGTACTTCCGGTCCCGGGCCGCCGTGGTCGAGGAGCTGTGCGAGGTCGACTTCCCGCTGTGGGCGGCCGAGGTCGAGGCGGCGATGGCCGCGGTGGACGGGGCGGGGGCCAAGGTCGAGGCGTATGTGCGGGCCCAGCTCGTGCTGGTGGGGGACCGGCGGCACCGGGCGGTCGTGGCGATCTCCGCGAGTGAGCTGGACGCCGGCGCCCGGGAGAAGATCCGGGCGGCCCACGGCGGGCTGGTGGCGATGATCGTCGAGGCGCTGCGCGAGATGGGGCACGCCGAGCCCCGGCTGGCGGCGATGCTCGTGCAGGGGGTCGTGGACTCGGCCGTGCGGCGGATCGAGCTCGGGGCGGAGGAGCCGGCGGTGGTGGCTGAGGCCGCGGTGGCGATGGTGCTGCGGGGGGTGCGCGGCTGAGGCCGCGGTGGTGATGGTGCTGCGGTGTGTGTGGCTGTGGCCGCGGTGGTGATGATGCTGTGGTGTGTGTGGCTGTGGCCGCGGTGGTGATGGTGCTGCGGGGGTGCGCGGCTGAGGCCGGGCGGGGCGGGCCGCGCGGGTCCGACGCCGCCGGGGTGCAGCCCGCAGGCACCCGGCACCCACGGTTCCGCACTCGTCAGGTCGGTCAGGCCGGGAGCGGTACCCCCAGGACCGGCAGCAGGCGGGACGGGCCGGTGCGCAGCAGTCGCGGGGGCAGCAGGGACAGCGGGTCCAGATAGGTGCCGGCGCGGCGCAGGCCCCAGTGGAGGCAGGGGGCCGTGCAGTGGGAGCCGCCCGGTTCCACATGGCCGATCACCTGTCCGGCCGCCACCTCGTCGCCCGCGCGCACCGCGGCCCGCACCGGCTCGTACGTCGTCCGCAGCGGTGGGGTGCCCGTCCCCGTCAGCTCCACCGACACCACGCCCTTTCCGGCCACCCGTCCGGCGTACGAGACCCGGCCGGACGCGACGGCCCGGACGGGGGTTCCGGACGGGGCCGCCAGGTCGACGCCCCGGTGGCCGCGGCCGTAGCGCGTGGCCGGGGGCTGCCAGCCCCGCAGGACCGGCGGACGGGTGCCCACGGGCCAGGCGCGGCCGATCACCGGCACCGGGAGGTCCGGCCCCCACGGGGCAGGGGCAGGGACGGGGACAGGGCCCGCCGCGTCGGCCGCCGGGGCCGGGGCGGCCGCCGCCAGGGCCAGCAGCAGCGCCCCCGTCGCTCGTGCGCATCGCTTCGCTCGCATGCGTCGAACCGTGCCCTGCCAGCCGTGATCCGGCCCGGGCCTGTGGACGACCGCCGGGTTGTGGACAGCGGCGTCACCCCGGGGGTCGACGGTCCCGTACACTTCTCGTGGCGATCCGGGTCACCGGGTCGACTTCGCACGCCCCGATACCAGGGCCGGCAACGGTCTGGATCAGCGCCCCTCGGTCCCTTAGCGGCACGGCGCAGGTGGGCGTCAGGCGCGGGAGCCGGCCGGCCCCCGCGGCACAACCGAGAAACACGAGGAGTACGGCCATGGCCGTCGTCACGATGCGGGAGCTGCTGGAGAGCGGCGTCCACTTCGGTCACCAGACCCGTCGCTGGAACCCGAAGATGAAGCGCTTCATCTTCACCGAGCGCAACGGTATCTACATCATCGACCTGCTCCAGTCGCTGTCGTACATCGACCGCGCCTACGAGTTCGTCAAGGAGACCGTCGCCCACGGCGGCACGGTCATGTTCGTCGGTACGAAGAAGCAGGCGCAGGAGGCCATCGCCGAGCAGGCCACCCGCGTCGGCATGCCCTACGTCAATCAGCGCTGGCTGGGCGGCATGCTCACCAACTTCTCGACCGTCTACAAGCGTCTGCAGCGCCTCAAGGAGCTCGAGCAGATCGACTTCGAGGACGTCGCCTCCTCCGGTCTGACCAAGAAGGAGCTTCTCGTGCTCTCGCGCGAGAAGGCCAAGCTGGAGAAGACCCTCGGTGGTATCCGCGAGATGCAGAAGGTGCCCAGCGCCGTCTGGATCGTGGACACCAAGAAGGAGCACATCGCGGTCGGCGAGGCCCGGAAGCTGAACATCCCGGTCGTCGCCATCCTCGACACCAACTGCGACCCCGACGAGGTCGACTACAAGATCCCGGGCAACGACGACGCGATCCGCTCCGTCACCCTGCTCACCCGCGTGATCGCCGACGCCGTCGCCGAGGGCCTGATCGCCCGCTCCGGTGGTGCCGGTGAGGGCAAGGGCGAGAAGACCGAGGGCGAGCCGCTCGCCGAGTGGGAGCGCGACCTGCTCGAGGGTGAGAAGAAGGCCGACGAGGCTCCGGCCGCCGAGGCTCCGGCCGCGGAGGCTCCGGCCGCGGAGGCCGCTCCCGCCGAGGGCGAGCAGGCCGCCGAGGGTGAGCAGGCCGCCGAGGGCGAGCAGGCCTGACCGTCCCGTCAGCGTTGACGGCGGGAGCGGTGACATGAAGACCGCTCCCGCCGTTCACCCGTAGGTCAGCGGCGTGTCGTAGATCTGCAGAGGCATGCGGATCCACAAAACCCCGCAGATCTTCGACCTTCCAGACTTCGAGAAAGATTCACAGACTCATGGCGAACTACACCGCCGCCGACGTCAAGAAGCTCCGTGAGCTCACCGGCGCCGGCATGATGGACTGCAAGAAGGCGCTGGACGAGGCCGAGGGCAACGTCGAGAAGGCCGTCGAGGCGCTGCGCATCAAGGGCCAGAAGGGCGTCGCCAAGCGTGAGGGCCGCTCCGCCGAGAACGGCGCCGTGGTCTCCATCATCGCCGACGACAACTCCTCCGGCGTCCTGGTCGAGCTGAAGTGCGAGACGGACTTCGTCGCCAAGGGCGACAAGTTCCAGGCCGCGGCCCAGGCCATCGCCGAGCACGTCGCCAAGACCTCCCCGGCCGACCTCGACGCCCTGCTCGCCTCCGAGATCGAGGCCGGCAAGACCGTCCAGGCGTTCGTGGACGAGGCCAACGCCAACCTCGGCGAGAAGATCGTCCTGGACCGCTTCGCGCAGTTCTCGGACGGCTTCGTGCTCGCCTACATGCACCGCACGATGCCCGACCTGCCGCCGCAGATCGGTGTCCTCGTCGAGTTCGACAAGCCGAACGCCGAGATCGCCAAGGGCGTCGCGCAGCACATCGCCGCCTTCGCACCGAAGTACCTCTCCAAGGACGAGGTGCCGGCCGAGGTCGTCGAGACCGAGCGCCGCATCGCCGAGGAGACCACCCGCGCCGAGGGCAAGCCCGAGGCCGCGATCGCCAAGATCGTCGAGGGTCGCCTGAACGGCTTCTTCAAGGACGCCACGCTGCTCGGCCAGCCGTACGCGCTCGACAACAAGAAGTCGGTCCAGAAGGTCCTGGACGAGGCCGGTGTCACCCTGAAGCGCTTCACGCGCATCAAGGTCGGCATCTGAGTCCGTACCGCGATCGAACGCGCGGCCCAGGGCGGAATGCCGCTAGGGTCGACCGCAGTCGTCCGCGTCGCCCGCGTGGGCCGGCGCGCACGCGCGAGGGACGGACGACAGCAGATCTGACGAGGAGGCCATTGCCGCGTAGGGGATGAGAAAACCCACCACCGGCAATGGCCTCCTTCGTATGTGCAACCCGTAAAAGAGGCGAGAACCCCATGACCACCAAGGCCCAGAAGAGCGACGACGGCAAAGTACGCGGCCGGTTTCTGCTGAAGCTGTCCGGAGAGGCCTTCTCCGGCGGCGGGGGCCTGGGCGTCGACCCGGACGTGGTGCACGCCATGGCGCGCGAGATCGCGGCCGTCGTCCGTGACGGCGCGCAGATCGCCGTCGTGATCGGCGGCGGGAACTTCTTCCGCGGTGCCGAACTCCAGCAGCGCGGCATGGACCGCGCCCGCTCCGACTACATGGGCATGCTCGGCACCGTGATGAACTGCCTCGCCCTCCAGGACTTCCTGGAGAAGGAGGGCATCCAGTGCCGCGTGCAGACCGCCATCACCATGGGGCAGGTCGCCGAGCCGTACATCCCGCTGCGCGCCGTACGGCACCTGGAGAAGGGCCGCGTGGTCATCTTCGGCGCCGGCATGGGCATGCCGTACTTCTCCACCGACACCACCGCCGCCCAGCGCGCCCTGGAGATCGACGCCGAGGCGCTGCTGATGGGCAAGAACGGAGTGGACGGGGTCTACGACTCCGACCCGAAGACCAACCCGGACGCGGTCAAGTTCGACTCGCTCGGCTACGGCGAGGTCATCACCCGCGACCTGAAGGTCGCCGACGCCACCGCCATCACGCTGTGCCGCGACAACAAGCTGCCGATCGTGGTCTTCGAACTCCTGAAGGAGGGCAATATCGCCCGCGCCGTCAAGGGTGAGAAGATCGGCACGCTGGTGGGCGACGAGGGCAGCCGGGACTGACCCGGTTTCAGCCACGCTGTCCGCCGGACGCCAGCTGTCCGGGGGACGGACGGGACGGACCCTGGCCGGGGGATGGACAATGTCCTGCCGGTCGGGAACCGTGCAGGAAGAAGACGCGACGCAGCCGGCCGCCGCCGCCAAGGAACCGCAGCCGGGCCTACTCAAGACACGCAGGAGCAAGTGGTGATCGAAGAGACCCTCCTCGAGGCCGAGGAGAAGATGGAGAAGGCCGTCGTAGTCGCCAAGGAGGACTTCGCCGCGATCCGCACCGGCCGTGCGCACCCGGCGATGTTCAACAAGATCGTGGCCGACTACTACGGCGCGCCGACGCCGATCAACCAGTTGGCTTCGTTCTCCGTGCCGGAGCCGCGCATGGCGGTCGTCACCCCGTTCGACAAGAGCGCGCTGCGCAACATCGAGCAGGCGATCCGCGACTCCGACCTGGGCGTCAACCCGAGCAACGACGGCAACATCATCCGGGTGGTGTTCCCCGAGCTGACCGAGGAGCGCCGGCGCGAGTACATCAAGGTCGCCAAGGGCAAGGGCGAGGACGCCAAGGTGTCCATCCGCTCCGTCCGCCGCAAGGCCAAGGACGCGATCGACAAGCTCGTCAAGGACGGCGAGGTCGGTGAGGACGAGGGCCGCCGCGCGGAGAAGGAGCTCGATGACACCACGGCGAAGTACGTCGCCCAGGTGGACGAGCTGCTCAAGCACAAGGAAGCCGAGCTGCTCGAGGTCTGATGAACGACTCTCCCTGGGGGGCGCCGCCCCACGCCGGGTACTGGGGGCCGTCCGACCGGGGGCCCGCCCAGGGGGCCGCCCCGGCGGGTCCCACGTACGATGCGCTTGACGCGCAGCAGACTCGCCCCATGCCCATCGTGCCCGACGTATCCGCACATGGCGGAAACCAGGATGACGACCGGGGGGCCGCTCGGCTGAGCGGCCCCTTGTTCCGCGACTTCCGCGACGAGAGCCCGTCGGCGCCGCCCCACGGCGCGGTGCCGCAGAATCCGGAGCCCATGCACGACGCCCCCCAGCCGGCGCCCGCACCGCAGAAGAAGAGTGCGGGCCGTGACCTGGGCGCGGCGATAGGGGTCGGGGTCGGGCTCGGTGCGGTGATCATCGCGTCCCTGTTCATCGTCAAGGCGGTGTTCGTCGGGGTCGTGGCGGTGGCCGTCGTGGTGGGCCTGTGGGAGCTGACCAAGCGGCTCCAGGAGCGCAAGGGCATTCACGCGCCGCTGGTGCCGCTCGCGGTCGGCGGTGCGGCGATGGTCGTCGCCGGGTATGTGCGGGGCGCCGAGGGCGCGTGGGTGGCGATGGCACTCACCGTGCTGGCGGTGCTGGTCTGGCGGATGACGGAACCGCCGGAGGACTATCTCAAGGACGTCACGGCCGGGGTCTTCGCGGCCTTCTACGTGCCGTTCCTGGCGACGTTCGTCGCGATGATGCTGACCGCGGAGGACGGGCCGCAGCGGGTGTTCGCGTTCCTGCTGCTCACCGTGGTCAGCGACACGGGCGCGTACGCCGTCGGCTGGCGCTTCGGGCGGCACAAGCTCGCCCCGCGCATCAGCCCCGGCAAGACCCGGGAGGGCCTGGTCGGCGCGGTCACCTTCGCGATGGCCGCCGGCGCGCTGTGCATGGAGTTCCTGATCGACGACGGGACCTGGTGGCAGGGCCTGCTCCTGGGCCTCGCGGTCGCCGCCAGCGCCACCCTGGGCGACCTCGGCGAGTCGATGATCAAGCGGGACCTGGGCATCAAGGACATGGGCACGCTGCTGCCGGGGCACGGCGGCATCATGGACCGGCTGGACTCGCTGCTGCCGACGGCGCCGGTGGTGTGGCTGCTGCTGGTGCTGTTCGTGGGTTCCGGCTGAGCGGTCGTCCGCGTCGGAGAGCCCTCGCCCGGTGATGGGCGGGGGCTTCCGCCGTTCCACGGCACCCTCCCGCGCCGGGCCCTGATCCCTGCCGCCCCCGTGACCTCCTGTCACGTGGAGCGGACGTCGGTGTGCGTCTCCGCCCAGCGCACGCTCCGTCCGGTCGTGCGAGGTCGCTGGATGATGGACGGCGATCCGGCCGGACAGGACAAGGAGCCCCAGTCGGCGACGGCCCGGATGACGGCATCGCGATCCTGCCCCCTGATCGCGCCGGGCTCCGCATCCGTTGGCTGAATCGTCGCTGTGCGGCGGTCGTCCCCGGCGCATCCGCCGGCGTGTGCTCGGTGGGGCAGCGGAGCCGGCACGTTCCCGTCGCAAGTCGACGTCGTTTCAGCGGCGTTGATGCGGGAGCCGAGTCGTCACCGATGCCTGTCCGCTTCACCCCACGACACTCGGTGAACGGCAATTCAGCTTCTTATAAGGCCTATTCGACCACTCGGTGTTGTTGTGAGCCAATGCCCCACGACAGGGATGTCCCGTGTGGAAAGCCACTTGTGGTTACTGATAGCGTTTTCTCCATCACGCTAGGCAATCAGCCTTGAAGTACGAGCGAAAAGCCGAGGGTTCCATGCGCAAGCTTCAGCAGGTCGTGATCGCAGCAGCCGCGGTGGCGGGCGGCCTGTCCGCCGTCGGTACCGGCACCGCTGCCGCCGACACCGCCGACAACGGTCAGAAGGTGTACGACCTCTACCGCCCCTACCAGGAGTGCAGTCCGCAGACGGTGGTCGAGAACGACATCCCGATCGGCGTGCTCGGCATCGCCGGCACTGTGGACACGGCCTGCGGCCAGTACAACAACGCCTTCACCTACAACAGCGCCTTCACTGGCTGACACCGGCGGCGTCATCCTGCCCGGCGCGCCCGTTGGCCGGGTGGACCGGGCACCCCAACGAAGGAAAGCGCAACTCATGTCCAGCAGCAAGAAGATCGCGGCTGCCCTGGTGTTCGCCGGCGGCCTCGTGGTGACCTGCACCGGCGTCACCAATGCGTTCGACGGAAGAAACCCGGGTGCCTGCAACCGCGACCTCCTGGGCAACTACAGCTGCAGTCAGCACATCAAGGGTGAGGTTCCCGAGGACGGTGTCATCCCGCACCACGAGACCTGTGTGCCCGTGCAGCCCTTGACGCTGCCCGCCGTCTGGGGCAGCGGGACGACGCAGCTGGGGCCGAAGGTGACCTGCTCCGCCACCACGACGGGAGCGGCCGACGAGGCCGACGGCGTACTGGAGACGGTCGGCCTGCCGCGCTGAGCCCGGATGGCCCCGGTCCTTTCCCCGGGCGCGGCGCCTCGCCGGGTGACGCGGCGAAAGAGCCGACACGACACCCGAGGTGTAGATCCGCAATTGTGACGAAAGGTGTGTATATCCTCACACCGAGTAGTCAAGCCGGGCAACGTGCCTGCACAAGAAAGGGTCATACCATGCGTAAGTTTCAGCGTGCCGCAGTCGTAGCGGTGGCGGTCGCGGGACTGTCCGCCTTCGGCGCCGGGGTCAGCTTCGCCGGCGATGAAGGCCCGGTGCCCGTCTCCGCCGTGGCCAACTCCTCGGCCACCGCGTTGGCTGTCGGGGGCGGTTACTACGCCCTGCCGCAGGAGGAGAAGAAGGCCGGGCCGGAGGAGCGCCAGCAGGCCGAGCCCGAGAAGCACTACGGCCAGCACGGCGAGGAGCAGCACGGCGAGGAGCAGCACGGCGAGGAGCAGCACGGCGAGGGCGAGTAAAGGCGCGTCCTCTCGGCTCTGCCCCGGACGCGTCGACCTTCTTCGGGAGCCGAAGGACATCACGGGACCGCAACGGTCTCGCCCGGTGACGACTCGGCCCGCTCCACCTTGGGCTGAGTGACCTCCGTGGCGAGGGCAGCCCGGACGCACGGCTGTGTTCATCAGGGTGTGCGTCCGGGCTGCGGCGATTTCGCCGTCTGGTACAGCTGACAGGGCGGCCAGGCGCAGAATGATCAGTTTCCCTTCTCAGCCCGGGCGCACCGGTCAACTGGCCCAGCGCCCGGGCTCGCGTCGTAAAGGAATGCAGCACATGTTCACTCCGCGGAAGTTGGCCACCATCTCGGCGATCGTCGGAAGTCTCGCCGCGCTCTCTGTGGGCGCCGGACACGCGTACGCAGACGGACACTCGGGTGACTGCGGCGGTACCGCACAGAGTGACGGTGTCTGTATGCGCAAGAGCGAGACGCACGTCGAGAAAGACGGCGAGCACATCATCAGGCAGAATCAGCAGTGCACGACGGTCGACCGGCCGAACGTGGTGTTCCGGGAGCACCAACTGCTGAACGGCGAGCCCGGCAGTGCCGAAGCCGGCGCCGGAGCAGTCGTGGACTGCTCCAACACGGCCACTATTCCTGAGGGTTCCAGGCCGCACTTCGCGTTCTGAGCGTCATTGGCCGATGCCGGACTGGGATGCTTCCCGGTCCGGCATTTCTCATGGTGTGCCGGGGCTCCCGGCAGGCGGGGAATACCCGTTGCCCCGACTGCCGGGCGGGGCGTCGAGGGAGAGTTCCGCCGTACCGGCCGCCCGCTTCGTCCTCGCAGCCGCGGGTGCCCAGAGGCGACTCCTGGGCACCCGCGTCACCTGTGCCGTTCCGCGGACCGCCGCCCGGGTCGGGGGCGACGCCGACTCGGCCGAGGATGTCGATGTCGGTGTCGTGCGGACCTCGGGTGCTGCGCTGAACGACGCTGTAGCGGCCGCCTTGGCCGGAGTGGTCGGTGCCGGCGTGGGAGTCCCACGCTCTCCCGAATGCGGCGACGGGGAGAGCGGCAGTATGAAGCTCGTGCATGGCGTCCCGGGACGCGTCAGGAAGTGAACGTCCGGCGCCGTGCGGGAGAAGGAACACACGGCACAGACCCGGGGCATGCGGGACGCGGGAGGTGCCGCCCTCCCCGGCTCGCTGGAACACGCACATGGTCCCGGCACCCTGCCCTGCGGCAGGGTGCCGGGACCATCGATCAGGCTGACGCGTGGCGCCTCTCGGGACTTCAGAAGGCGCTGTTGTTGCAGCCCATGGTGGAACCGATGTGGGTGGACTGGGCGCCCGGGTTGCCCTCGCCGTTGAGCCCGTTGCCCAGCAGGCCGTTGAGGAGGCCAACCTGGCCGAGGAGGTCGAGGTTCAGGTCGTGCGACTTGCACTGCGAGCTCTGCGTGATGTCGAACTTGTCGCCGCCCTTGCCCTGGTCGGCGTGGGCCGTGCCGCCCACGAGCCCGATGCTGCCGATTGCAGCGACCAGCACGGCAACGTTGCGAAGCTTGCGCATGTCATCTCCGGTGAGTGAGTGGGTGCGATCTGCGAGAGATCGACTTTCTACAGTTACGGGAGATTAGTGCGAAATATGGCTAAAAGGGGCGACGACGCGCCGACTTCGTGGTCTCGCGGTAATGTCACCTGAAAGCCGTATCGCGAGTGACGGGCAGGGGCGTCGCCGCCGTAGTGCCGTGCCCACGCCGGTCCGTCCAGTGGAGTCACCGCGCTCGCGCGTTGGCGAACGAGTTGGCCTGGCTGCTGGCCTGGGTGCAGTCGACGCCCCGCGTCTGGGCGGCGGCGAGCAGGGCGATCGGGACATTCGCGGAGAGCAGGTTCTGCGGGCTGCACTCCTGGGCCGGGCGGAACAGGTTGGCCTGGCTCACCGGGGCGGCCTGTCCGCCCTGCGCGGCCTGCGGGGCCTGCGGAGCGATGTGCGGGCTGAGCTGCGGGTTCAGCTGAGGATTGACCTGAGGGTTGACCTGCGTGCCGCGCGGTGGAGCCGCCTGCTGGGGCGCCGGTGAGCCATAGGTCTGCGCGGACGCCTGCGCGGAGGAGGCCGAGGCGGCCTGGGCGTCCGGCTGCGAAACGGGAGGCGGCGCGGCCCCGTCGTGGGTGAGGGGAGTGGCGGCGGAGCTCGGGCCGGCGCCGGCGGCGGACAGACCGCCGGCTGCTGCGACGATGAGCGCGACGTGCTGGAACATGCGCATGTGATCCTCGGCCCTTCATTGACCTGTGCACGGAATCTGGTGAAATGCTGATGAGGCAGTGCGGTCGACATCGTTCTGCCGCCTCGTGCGGCTGCGCCGGACCAACGTCCCTGCCCCGTCGGGGAACGAAGTCGGCGCGGACCCGGATACGGGCGTCGAATGGTCGTCACCCATTCGACGCACAGAGCGTCCGTGGCCGCCCCAATTCCCCAGCCGTCAGCCGCAAACGGGTGACGGAATACTCCTGTGCCGTGACCGTGGCGAGGACTTCCTCGTTCCACGGGAGGGCAGCAACCGTGAACCTGAAGAGGCGTGGGGGAATTCGCTGCTGACTCCGAGGCGAAGTCCGCGTGCTCCTCAAGACTGGCCGCTGCTGAAGACGCAGTGCGAGTGTTGCGCCTCCTGCGCGCGTGACCACGCACTGAATGCAATGGATCACCGTTACAGGTATCGAAGGGCCGAGGAATTCATGCGCAAGCTTCACAAGGCCGCTCTCGTTGTGGCAGCGGCCAGCGGTCTGACGGGCTTCGGCGGCCACGCCAGCCATGCCGACAGTCCCGGATACGGCAGTGCCCCTCCGATGTCGGCTCCCGATCACCCGGCTGCCGTCCCGCCGCAGGCAGGTCCTGCCGCCGCGGCCTCGTCGCAGGGGACGGCGCAGGCCGTCGCGTCGCCGTACCAGCAGCAGGCCGCTCCTCCGCAGCCGGTCCACGCCGTCCCGGCGGCCCCGCCGCAGGCAGGTCCTGTCGCCGCGGCCTCGTCGCAGGGGACGGCGCAGGCCGTCGCGTCGCCGTACCAGCAG
>NZ_JBHMCY010000014.1:115672-127899 GCF_042430725.1 Streptomyces cinereospinus
CAGGCCGCTCTTCCGCAGCCGGTCCACGCCGCCCCGCCGCAGCAACCGCAGGTCGTGCCACAGGTCATGCCACAGGTCATGCCGCAAGTCGCCCCGCAGGTGGCCGTGCCCCAGGCCTTCGGCCCGGAGCCCCCGATGCAAGTCGCCCCGCAGCTGAACCCGCAGATCAACCCACAGGTGAACCCGATCGTCAGCCCGCTCGTCGCACCGCCCAGCGCACCCGAGTTGTCGCCGGTCGGCCTCGGGCAGATCGCGGCACCTCCCGTCGGCCAACTGGGACTTCCCCGTCTGGGCTGACGGCCGTCGCTCCCCCCCGCCACACCAAGTCCATCTGTCGCATCCCCCATCCGCTCGACAAACGGAGTAGCAATGCGCAAGTTTCACAAGGCCGTCCTCGTAGGCGCCGTCCTCGGCAGCGTCGGCTCTCTCGGGGGCAACGCCGCCGTCGCTGACGATCTGGGCAACGACCTGGAGATCACGCAGGGCATCGAGTGCCGCTCGCACGACATGAACATCGAGCTGATCGGCAGCGTCGGCGCCCTCACCGGGCTGGCAGGGAACCTGCTGAACGGCGAGGGGAACCCGGGAGCGCAGCAGAGCCACCTCGGTTCGGACATGGGCTGCAACAGCCAGGCGCTCTGACCACGGCTCGTCCCGACCCGCACAGATCACGTCACGTCAGCGGCCGCCGGAAGGCGGCCGCTGACGCGTGTCGCCACCGAACCGCGTCGGCGCCCGGACCGGTGATCCGCGCGTCGGCCGGTTCGCGCATCCGCAGCCCTGGGCGCGGTGGCGCGGCCGGATACCGCCAGGGCCGTCGGACGAGCCTCACCACCTCGCCCCGGCGACGACCCGTAGGGCGCCCGCAACCGGAGCGGGTCGTCGTCCGTCCGGGGCAGCGGTGCGACCGTGGGGACCCTTCAGACAGGCCGTCGCGCACAGGGCGGTCTCCGGATCCTGCGTGATCGCGAACGCTTCCACCGGTCCCCGAGCGCCCCGTCACCCTCTGCCGAAGACATGGGGTGCCGCGTGAGGGCGGTCGGCCGGCCACCGGGGCGGGATCTGGAGTCCGGGACCCAAAGGTGCCCAGGACACGTCTGGGCACCGGGAGAACGTGCCACTTTCTCCCGGTGCCCAGTGTCTTGAGGAACACGTCATGGCGACGAGGCCGCGCCCCGGGGCACACGTGACGAGCCACGGCACCTCAGCGGGACGGCGACTTCGAGGCGACGACAGAGCGGAAGCCACCGTCCTGACGCTCTGGACGCGACGGTGACGGTGGCCCGGCCCGGCAGGAGCTGATCGAGATCAGCCTGCGGTTCTCCTTCGGCGACCGAGATCAGACCCGGTGCGCCCGCACGGCGTCCGGGTCAGCGGTCCACGCCCGGGCGGAAGCGGCGGAACAGGATGGTGCCCGCGACGAGGAACGCGGCGCTGCCGGCGACGGCGGAGGCCGTCAGGTCCGCTCCGGTGTGGGCCAGCTGGGGCGCCGCCACGTGAGGGCCGGGCTGAGCCGGGACGAGGGCCGGCGGCTTCGGGGCCATGGGCTTCGGCGCCGGAGTGCTCGGAGCGCTGGGCGCCGGGATGGTCGGGGTGGTGGTCTTCGGGGGCTGGCCGGGCTGGTCGCCGGGGCCGTTGACCGACTGGTTCCCGATGGCCGGATTGCCCAGGCCGACCACGGTGACACTGTTCCCGGAGACGTTCACCGGCAGGTCCACCGGGAGCTGGATGCCGTTGCCGGAGATCAGCCCGGGCGAATCCGTGGCCAGCCCTTGCGCCGACGCCCCGCCGGACACGGACGACGCCGCGCTGTCCTTCGGTCCGGTGCTGTCCTGCGACCCGGCTGCCTTCGCCGCGCCCTTGTTGGCACAGGCGTTGCCGGCGGACGGGTTGAGCAGCCCCACGACGTTCACCGTGTTGCCGCAGATGTTCACCGGCACGTGCACAGGGATCTGGATGGTATTGCCGGAGGCCACCCCGGGCGAGCCGACCGCCGCTCCCTCGGCGCTGCTTCCGTCGGCCGCGAGGGCGGACATCGGGAACGCCATGGCCATCGCGCCGGACGCGGCGGCGACGACGAACACGCTGTTTCGGGTAACCCGTTTCATAGGTTTAGTTACCTTCCTGACACTGTCGCGGGCACTCACCCGCACTCATAAAACGCGGGTGCACCATCAGGGTTATGGGTGCCGTCTTCGCGGCCACCCTTGGGCACCAGCCCGCAGGCTTCGCTGCCGACCGGCAGGAGCCCGGTGAGGGCTGCCCCGGAGGCGGAGCAGGGCCGCCCCGGACCAGGTTCCGGAGGGTCCGGATTCGTCTCCTTTCCCCGGGGCCGGCTCTCACCGGCGCGGCGTGGGAGCCTTGGTCCGGGCGCAGGACGCCCGAGAGGACGCGCGCGGTAGTGGACGCCGAACAGCGCGTGAGCGGCGATTGCGCGTGCCGGCGCGGTGCGCGCCCGCCCGCGCGGGCGTCCGACCGTTTCCGGTGCCCGTGGCCAGCCGGGACCAGGGGCGGTCACCGTGCACGGCTCGCGGCCCGGGCCATCCGAGTGGATCTGCGACACTGGTACCACCATGCCCAAGCCCGGAGAACTCACTTTCGTCGCCCCCCGCGGAGCCAAGAAGCCGCCGCGGCACCTTGCCGACCTCACGCCCGCCGAGCGCCGGGAGGCCGTCGCCGAGATCGGTGAGAAGCCGTTCCGCGCCAAGCAGCTCTCGCAGCACTACTTCGCGCGGTACGCGCACGACCCGCAGCAGTGGACCGACATTCCCGCCGCGGCGCGGGGCAGGCTGCGGGAGGCCCTGCTCCCGGAGCTGATGACCGTCGTGCGGCATCTGTCGACGGACCAGGGCACCACCCGCAAGACGCTGTGGCGGCTGTTCGACGGGACGCTCGTGGAGTCGGTGCTGATGCGCTACCCGGACCGGGTGACCATGTGCATCAGCTCGCAGGCGGGCTGCGGGATGAACTGCCCCTTCTGCGCCACCGGGCAGGCCGGGCTCGACCGCAACCTCTCCACCGCCGAGATCGTCCACCAGATCGTGGACGGCATGCGCGCGCTGCGCGACGGCGAGGTGCCCGGAGGGCCCGCGCGGCTGTCCAACATCGTCTTCATGGGCATGGGCGAGCCCCTGGCCAACTACAAGCGGGTCGTCGGCGCCATCCGCGCGCTCACCGACCCGGAGCCGGACGGGCTCGGGCTGTCGCAGCGCGGCATCACCGTCTCCACGGTCGGCCTGGTGCCGGCGATCCACCGCTTCTCCGACGAGGGCTTCACGTGCCGGCTGGCCATCTCGCTGCACGCCCCCGACGACGAGCTGCGCGACACCCTCGTGCCGGTCAACACCCGCTGGAAGGTGCGTGAGGTGCTCGACGCCGGGTTCGAGTACGCCGCGAGGTCCGGGCGGCGGCTGTCCATCGAGTACGCGCTGATCCGGGACATCAACGACCAGGCCTGGCGCGGAGACCGGCTCGGGCGGCTGCTCAAGGGCAAGTCCGTGCACGTCAACCTCATCCCGCTGAACCCGACGCCCGGATCCCGGTGGACCGCGTCCCGGCCGGCGGACGAGAAGGCGTTCGTCGAGGCCATCGCCGCGCACGGTGTGCCGGTGACGATCCGGGACACCCGTGGTCAGGAGATCGACGGGGCGTGCGGTCAGCTCGCGGCCACCGAGCGGTAGTCTGGCGTCGTACACATCTTCATATTCATTTGCATATTCCGGCAGGGGAGCGCCACAGCGCTGAGAGTGCGGCAGCCATGACCACGTGGCGGGCCGCAGACCCTCTGAACCTCGCCCAGGTCATTCTGGGTAGGGAGATCGGTCGTCACTCGAGCTGTTGCGCCCTGCCCGGGAACCCCTGATGTCCCGGGCAGGGCCGCGTCTCTTCCTGGTCACCCAGGAGGACATCAGTGAGCACCACCAAGCAGTTCACCGCCGTCGTCGTCGGGCTGGGCCTGGTCACGCTGTCCGCGTGCGGGACCGGCGATTCCGGCGGCGAGGGGTCCGGGGACGCCAGAACCGTCACCCTCGTGAGCCACGACTCGTGGGTCGTGTCCGACGGCGTGATCGCCGACTTCGAGAAGCAGTCCGGCTACCAGGTCGAGGTCCTCAAGGACGGCGACGCCGGCCAGGCCGTCAACAAGGCGATCCTGACCAAGGACAACCCGCAGGGCGATGTCCTCTTCGGCGTCGACAACACCCTGCTCTCCCGCGCGCTCGACAACGGCCTGTTCCAGCCGTACCAGGCGAAGGACGCCGGCCAGGTCGAGCCCGAGTACCGGGCCGACCAGGAACAGCACCGGGTCACCGCCGTCGACACCGGCGACATCTGCGTCAACTACGACAAGGCCTACTTCAGCGAGCGGCGGCTGGACCCGCCGAAGAGCCTCGCCGACCTGGTCAAGCCCGCCTACAAGAACCTGCTGGTCACCGAGAACGCCGCCACCTCCTCGCCCGGCCTCGGCTTCCTGCTCGGCACCGCCGCGAAGTACGGGGACGACGGCTGGCCGGAGTACTGGGAGAAGCTCAAGGCCAACGGCGTGAAGGTGGTCGACGGCTGGGAGCAGGCCTACAACGAGGAGTTCTCCGGATCGGCGGGCGGAAAGAAGGCGGGCGGTGACCGGCCGCTGGTGGTGTCGTACGCCTCCTCGCCGCCGGCCGAGGTCGTCTTCGCCGACCCGAGGCCGAAGACCGCCCCGACCGGCGTGGCCACCGGCACCTGCTTCCGGCAGGTCGAGTACGCCGGGCTGCTGAGCAACGCGCGCAACCCGCAGGGCGGCAAGGCGCTGCTCGACTTCCTGGTCAGCAAGCGGTTCCAGGAGGACATGCCGCTGAACATGTTCGTCTACCCGGTGCGCGAGGACGCCCGGGTGCCCGCGGAGTTCGCGCAGTACGGCCCGCAGGCCGCCGATCCGGAGACCCTGGACCCGGCGAAGATCGCCGAGAACCGTGACGAGTGGGTCAAGTCGTGGACGTCGCTCGTACTCAGGTAGCGTCCAGGGCGCGCGGCAACGCGGCGCGGCTCGGGCTCCTCGCCCTGCCCGCCGCGTTCTTCGCCGTCTTCTTCGCCTACCCCGTCGCCGCGATCGTCGGCCGAGGGCTGAAGGCCGACGGGGCCTGGCGGTTCGGGCGGCTGGCCGAGGTCCTGACCCAGTCCGACATCCGGCACGTCCTGTGGTTCACCACCTGGCAGGCGCTGGTCTCCACCGTGCTGACGCTGCTGGTGGCGCTGCCGGGCGCCTATGTGTTCGCCCGGTTCTCCTTCCCCGGCAAGCAGGTGCTGCGGGCGGTCGTCACCGTGCCGTTCGTGCTGCCGACGGTGGTGGTCGGTACGGCGTTCCTGGCGCTGGTCGGGCGCGGCGGACTGCTGGACGGCCTGTGGGGCGTACGGCTGGACACCACCGTGTGGGCGATCCTGCTCGCGCACGTCTTCTTCAACTACGCCGTCGTCGTACGGACCGTCGGCGGGCTCTGGGCGCAGCTCGACCCGCGGCAGGAGGAGGCGGCGCGGATGCTGGGGGCCTCCCGCCTCACCGCCTGGCGGACCGTCACGCTGCCCGCGCTCGGACCGGCCGTCGCCGCCGCCGCGCTGATGGTCTTCCTGTTCACCTTCACCTCCTTCGGCGTGGTGCAGATCCTGGGCGGGCCGGCCTTCTCCACCCTGGAGGTGGAGATCTACCGGCAGACGACGGAGGTCTTCGACCTCACCACGGCCGCGGTGCTGACGCTGGTCCAGTTCGCCGCCGTCGGCGCGGTGCTCGCCGTGCACGCCTGGACCGTACGGCGGCGGGAGACCGCGCTGCGACTGGTGGACGCCTCCGTGACCGCGCGCCGGCCGCGCGGCGCCGGGCAGTGGGCGCTGCTGGCCGGTGTGCTGGTCACCGTCGCGCTGCTGCTGGTGCTGCCGCCGGCCGTGCTGGTGCAGCGGTCCCTCGACGCTCCCGACTTCGGCTACTACCGGGCGCTGACCAGCGAGGACGGCGGCACCTTCCTGGTGGCGCCGATCGCCGCGGTCGGCAACTCGCTGGCGTACGCGGTCGTCGCCACCGCGATCGCCGTGCTCGTCGGCGGACTCGCCGCCGTGGCGCTGACCCGGCGGGACGCGGGACGGTTCGTGCGCGGGTTCGACGCGCTGCTGATGCTGCCGCTGGGGGTGTCCGCGGTGACGGTCGGGTTCGGCTTCCTGATCGCGCTCGACGAGCCGCCGCTGGACCTGCGCGCCTCGTGGATCCTGGTGCCGCTGGCGCAGGCCCTGGTCGGGGTGCCGTTCGTGGTGCGGACCATGCTGCCGGTGCTGCGCGCGGTCGACGTGCGGCTGCGCGAGGCGGCGGCGGTGCTCGGGGCGTCGCCCTGGCGAGCCTGGCGCGAGGTGGATCTGCCGCTGGTACGGCGGGCGCTGCTGGTCGCGGCCGGGTTCGCCTTCGCGGTGTCGCTGGGGGAGTTCGGGGCGACCGTGTTCATCGCACGGCCGGACCGTCCGACGCTGCCGGTCGCCGTGGCCCGGCTGCTGGGGCGGCCCGGTGATCTCAACTACGGGCAGGCGATGGCCCTGTCGACGATTCTGATGGTGGTGTGCGCGGTGGCGCTGCTGGTGCTGGAGCGGTTGCGGACCGACCGGACGGGGGAGTTCTGATGCTGCTCGGTCTGTGCCGGGCGACCGTGCGGTTCGGTGGCCGGCCGGTGCTCGACGGGGTCGATCTGGAGGTCGCCGAGCACGAGGTGGTGTGCGTGCTCGGACCCAGCGGCAGCGGCAAGTCGACGCTGCTGCGGGCGGTGGCCGGGTTGCAGCCGCTGGACTCCGGACGGGTGCTGCTCGGCGGGCGCGACCAGGCCGGGGTGCCCGCGCACCGGCGGGGCGTCGGGCTGATGTTCCAGGACCATCAGCTGTTCCCGCAGCGCGACGTGGGCGGCAACGTGGCCTTCGGGCTGCGGATGCACGGGGTGAACCGCCGCGAACGGGACGCCCGCGTAGGAGAGTTGCTGGAGCTGGTCGGGCTGCCGGGCGCCGCGCGCCGGGCGGTCGCCGCGCTCTCCGGCGGGGAGCAGCAGCGGGTGGCGCTGGCCCGGGCACTGGCGCCGCGGCCCCGGCTGCTGATGCTGGACGAGCCGCTCGGGCAGCTGGACCGGTCGCTGCGGGAACGGCTCGTCGTGGAACTGCGGGAGCTGTTCGGCCGGCTGGGGACGACGGTGCTCGCGGTGACGCACGACCAGGGCGAGGCGTTCGCGCTGGCCGACCGGGTGGTGGTGATGCGGGACGGGCGGATCGCGCAGTCCGGGACGCCGCTGGAGGTGTGGCAGCGGCCCGCCGACGCGTTCGTGGCGCGCTTCCTGGGCTTCGAGAACGTGACCGCCGCGACGGTCGGCGGACAGGTCGCGGACACGGCATGGGGCAAGCTGCCGGTTCCCAAGGGCGCGGCCCGGGGCACGGGCACCGTCCTCGTCCGGCCCGCCGGTGTGCGCCTGGTCGCGGCGGACGCCGGGCTGCGGTGCACGGTGGCCGCGCGGACGTTCAAGGGCACCCATGTCGCCGTCCGTCTGCAACCCGAGGGCGGCGCACCGCGGTTGGAGGCGGCGTGTGCCCTGCGGGCGGCGCCGGAGGTGGGGCAGACGGTGGGTGTCGAGTTCGACGCGGCGGAAATCGTGGTGCTCGGCTGAACCGGCGCTCGTAGGGTACGGGCATGACGCGACTCGCGCATGCCCGCTGCTGCGACGAGATAGCCCTCCAGGTGGAGCAGTTGAAAGCGGTGGTGACCTCGGGCGCCGATCTGTCGGCCACCGTGCCGACCTGCCCCGACTGGACCCTGGAACAGCTCGTGCGGCACACGGGCGGCGCGCTGCGCTGGGCCGGGCTGCTGGTGCGCACCCGGGCGCAGGAGAGCGTCCCGGTGGACCAGGTGCCGGACGGGCGGGGGCCGGCGGTCCGCGGGGACGCGGCGGCACTGGGCGCCTGGCTGGCCGACTCCGGGAAGCTGCTGGTTGGCGCGCTGCGGGAGGCGGGGCCGGACGCCGGGGTGTGGAGCTGGGCCGGCGTTCCGGACGCCGGGTTCTGGGCCCGCCGGATGACCCACGAGATCACCGTGCACCGCGCCGACGCCGCGCTGGCCGCGGGGCACCCCTACGAGGTCGCGGGCGAGGTGGCCGCGGACGCGATCGACGAGTGGCTGGACATCGTCCGGTTCGTCCAGCGGACGGCGCCGCACGAGGCGGCGCGGGAGCTGCGCGGGTCCGGCAGCAGCATCCATCTGCACGCCACGGACGCCGGGCCGGAGCTGAACGCCGAGTGGATCGTGGAGCTGACCGAGGAGGGGGTCGCCTGGCGGCGCGGGCACGAGAAGGCGACGGTGGCGCTGCGCGGACCGCTCACCTCGGTCCTGCTGGCGTTCTACCGGCGGCTGCCGCTGGACGGTGCCGGGGTGGAGGTCCTGGGGGAGCGGGAGTTGCTCGAGTTCTGGCTGGAGCGGGCGACGTTCGGCTGAGCGGCCGCGGTGAGCCGCGAGGCCGGCTGACGTGCGGCGGGTGGCCCACGCGCGCTGTGACGTACGGCGGATGTTCGCCCACGGCGTGGCGTGCGGCGGGTGGCCCACGCGCGCGGTGAGACACGGCGGGCGGCCACCGCGCTGTGACGTGTGGCGGGTGGCCCACGCGTGCTGGGACGTACGGCTGGTGCCCGCCCACGGCGTGGCGTGCGGCGGGTGGCCCGCCCCTGACGTCCCGTACGGCGGATGGCCCGCCCCCGGTGAGAGGACGGGCCATCCGCCGTGCGCTTCCTGGACGGCAGGTCAGCGGCCGTTGCCCGTCCCGCGGCGGCGCAGGCCGAAGAAGACCGCGCCGCCGCCCACGACGACCAGGGCGGCCGCGATGCCGGCGATCAGGCCGGTGTGGGAGTCGGCGCCGGTCTC
The DNA here is from genome assembly GCF_042430725.1 of Streptomyces cinereospinus. NCBI lineage: Bacteria > Bacillati > Actinomycetota > Actinomycetes > Kitasatosporales > Streptomycetaceae > Streptomyces > Streptomyces cinereospinus. The sequence continues at coordinate 124,572 of NZ_JBHMCY010000014.1, forward strand.
GGCGAGGCCGGCCTCGCCCACCGCGGGCGACGGGGCGTTGCCCGCGGTGGGCGCGGGCGGGACGCTGCCGTCCGCGGACACCGACGGCGCCGGCGTCGGGGTGCCGGACCCGGCCGGGGCCGAGGGGGTGGCCGGGGGAGCCGTTTCGGACGGGGCCGGGGCCGACGGGGCCGGGGCCTGGGTGTCCCCGGTGGTGCAGGCGGTGGCCGGGGTCAGCAGGTTCGGCTCGATGTCCGCGTCGACCTGGTCGCCGGCCTTGACGTGGACGCGGTACGTCGCGTGGGGCTTCCAGTCCTCGGCGAAGGTGATCGTGACACCTTCGCGCGAGCCCCTGACATCCTGGGCGCCGACGACGCGCTCGTCGGCGCCCTTGTTCTCCAGATAGACCGTCACGGTCGCCGGGGTGCCGGACGGGTCCTCGGCGGTGACCGTGATGACGCCCTGGGCGCCGTCGCACTCCGCCGCGGCGGAGAACTCACCGATGTGGCAGGCGAGCGCGTTGCCCGCGACGCCGAGAGCGAGCGCCGCGGAGGCGGCGGTGACACCGAGGATGCGCACGGAACGACGCGCGGTACGGCGAGTTATGGACACGTTTGTCCTTCAAGTGAAGTGCAAGTGCGGGGGGTTGTGGGGAGGACGGGGCGCCGGTGACGGCCGGGGTCCGTCGTCCCCCGGGAGGCTCACAGGTTTATAAGCGCTCCCGCAGCAGTGTCAATCGCCGTGTCTGGCGTGGCAGTTGACTTTGCCCGGTTATTAACCGCCGAGAAGTTTCGACGCGTCCCGGCCTCCTCGATCCCACCGGCCAGGCCGTGGAAGATCTCCCGCACGGTGCCCGCGGCGCCCGGCAGGAACACCGCCCCGGCGGTGCAGGGGGCCGTCCTGGCGCGTGGCGTTGGCGAGTACCTGGACCAGGCGTGGGACGGTGCGTCCGGGGTGCTCTCGTACCCCCGCGCCAGGCCCCGAAGAGATCGTCGGGCGTGTACACGAAGCCGCGGTACGGGCCGGGGGCGGGCTCAGGCCGACTGCTCGGTCATCGACCGGAGCAGGACCAGCTTGTCCTCGTCGGGAGTGCCGGGGGCGGGGTGGAAAGCGACGAGCATCATGCCGTCGGTTCCGGTGATGTGCAGTTTCTCCCGGCTGAGGGTGACGTCCCCGATCTGCGGATGCCGGAAGCACACGGTCGCGCTGCCACGGGGACGTACGTCGTGCCGGGCCCAGAGCCGTTGGAAGAGGGGACTGGCGAGGGAGAGTTCCCCGACGAGTTCGATGCAGCGCGGGTCGTCCGTGTCCGGGCCGACTGCCTCGCGGAAGCCGGCCAGCAGCGCTGCCGCGGCCCCCTCCCAGTCGGCGAACAGGCTCTGTTCGCCGGGGTCGAGGAACACGTCCCGCAGCCGGTTGCCCCCCGTCACCAGGCGTGGCGAGAGGGCGGTGGCGAGCGGGTTGGCGGCGAGGACGTCGAGATGGCGCCCCTCGACGAAGGCGGGAACGGGCAGCAGTGACAGGAAGCGCGCCGTGCCGGGCGGAACCGTTTCCCGTCGTCGGCGCCGGGCCCGGCGAGGACGGTCGGCGGCCAGGCTGCACAGATAGGACCTGGTGTCGTCGTCAAGGCGCAGGACGCCGGCGAGGGACTCGAGTACGTGCAAGGACGGGCGGCGGTCCCGGCCGCGTTCCAGGCGCAGGTAGCAGTCGGCGCTGATGCCGGCCAGCATGGCCACTTCCTCACGCCGCAGCCCCCGGTACCCGGCGCACGCCCACGACAGGGATGCCCGCCTCCTCCGGGGAGACGAGCTCGCGCCGGGCTCGCAGAAACTCTCCCAGCAGGTTCGGCTGTTCGCTCATGCCTTCACGCTATGCCGACCCCCGCCCGTGTGAGGGGGTCCTGCCACTCCCCTGGACGCACAGGGAACTGGCTCGGCAGGCCGGCCGGCCCAAAGATCGAAGCATCACGGTCCACGAGAAAGGCAGTGGGCGGCGTGGGCGGGTGGCGCGCAGCGCACCCGCCCACGCCAGGGGCGCGGGCCGCTCAGCCCTGAACGGCCGCCGGGTCCATCCACACGACCTCCCAGGTGTGGCCGTCCAGGTCGTCGAAGGCGCGGCCGTACATGAAGCCGTGGTCCTGGGTCTCGCCGGAGGCGGTGCCGCCGGCGGCGATCGCCCTGTCCACCAGTTCGTCGACCTTCTCGCGGCTCTCCGCGCTCAGACAGAGCAGCACCTCGCTGGTCTTCGTCGCGTCGGCGATCTCCTTCTTCGTGAACTGGCCGTACTTCTCCCTGGTGAGCAGCATGGCCACGATCGTGTCGCTGATCACGACCGAGGCGGCGGTCTCGTCGCTGAACTGGGCGTTGATCGAGTAGCCGAGTTCCGTGAAGAACCTCTTCGCGGCGTCGAGGTCGTTCACGGGCAGGTTCACGAAGATCATCTGCTGGTACATCTGCGGTCTCTCCCGTCGGTGGCGTGCCGTTCGGGAGGGTAGACGCGGGGGCGGCGCGGAACTCATCGCCGTGCGCGGACTTTTCTCGTACGGGTTTCCGCAGGCGTTTCGGCGGGTCGGCGTCTCAGCGGGTCGGCGTCTCAGCGGGTCGGCGTCTCAGCGGGTCGGCGTCTCAGCTCGGCGGATCGGCGTCTCAGCGGGTCAGCGGCTGCGCGGCGAGCGCGGCGACGATCACGGTCAGCGGGGCGAACACGGCGACCAGGGTGGCGGCGCGCAGGACGGCGGCGGCGCGCAGCATGACCGCGGGGGCGCCGAGGCGCCGCAGGGCCGCGGTGGTGTCGGCGCGGGCGTGCTTGGCCTCGACGGCGGCGGTGAGCAGGGTGGCCAGGGTGCAGCCGGCGACGAGCAGCGCGCCGAGCGTGGTCAGGGGGCCGAAGGTGGGGCCGTCGGGATTCTGCAGGGCGGCCGTGGCGTAGGCGGCGGAGGCGACGCCGCAGACGATGCCCAGCGGGCGGCCGATGCGGGCGGACTCCTCCATCAGCACGCGGCCGGCCAGCAGGCGCAGGGCACCGGGGCGGGCGGTCTGCAGGAGGCGGCCGCACAGGTGGGTCAGGCCGGGGCCGGCGAGGGCGAGGCCGAGGGCGGTGAGCAGCCAGCCGAGGAGCACCCCGAGGGGTCCGCTGGTGAGGCCGCGGGGCATGTCGGCGGTGGCCGTGGTGTGTCCGGCGTACGCCTCCACGGCGAGGCCGGCGGCGAGCGTGCTGATGCCCCAGGGCAGGGCCGCGGTGGGGTGGGGGTCCCGGCCGGCCGTTGCGCTGACGCCGGGCGCGGCCGCGAGGGGATCGGCCGGGGCGTGCGCCCCGCCGTCCACGCCCGCCCCCGCCCCCGCCGCCGCGC
>NZ_JBHMCY010000015.1:0-126744 GCF_042430725.1 Streptomyces cinereospinus
GCGGGCAGCGCGCCACAGGGGTCCGCCCCTTCCCGCCGTGGGCGGGTGCCGCCTCCGGGAGGCGGTTCCGTCCCGCCGTGGGTGGGTGCGGGCCTCCTCGCGTCGTACGGGGGTGCGGGCAGCGCCTCCCCGGGGGCTTCCCTTTCCGCCTTGGGCGGGTGTGGGCAGGAGCCTGCTGGGGTGGTGGGTGTGGGCGGTCGTTACATGCGGGAGACGTTGCGTTCGTAGACCAGGCGGAGGCCGATCAGGGTCAGCCAGGGCTCGTGTTCGTCGATGACCGAGGATTCGCCCAGGACCATGGGGGCCAGGCCGCCCGTCGCGATCACGGTGACGTCGTCGGGGTCGGTGGCCAGTTCGCGGGCCATGCGGTTGACGACTCCGTCGACCTGGCCCGCGAAGCCGTAGACGATGCCCGCCTGCATGGCCTCGACGGTGTTCTTGCCGATCACGCTGCGGGGGCGGGCCACCTCGATCTTGCGGAGCTGGGCGCCCTTGACGCCGAGGGCCTCCACGGAGATCTCGATGCCGGGGGCGATGACGCCGCCGACGTACTCCCCGCGGGCGCTCACCGCGTCGAACGTCGTCGCCGTGCCGAAGTCGACGACGATGGCCGGGCCGCCGAAGAGCTCGACCGCCGCCACCGCGTTGATGATGCGGTCGGCGCCGACCTCCTTGGGGTTGTCGGTGAGGATCGGGACGCCCGTCTTGACGCCCGGTTCGACGAGGACGGCGGGGACGTCGCCGTAGTAGCGGCGGGTCACCTCGCGGAGTTCGTGCAGGACCGAGGGGACCGTCGCGCAGATCGCGATGCCGTCGATGCCGTCGCCCAGGTCGTCGCCGAGCAGGGGGTGCATGCCCATCAGGCCCTGGAGGAGGACCGCCAGCTCGTCCGCCGTGCGGCGGGCGTCGGTCGAGATGCGCCAGTGTTCGACGATGTCGTCGCCGTCGAACAGGCCGAGCACGGTGTGGGTGTTGCCTACGTCGATCGTCAGCAGCATGGCCCCGCTCCCTACTCCGCCGCTCGCAGGTCCAGGCCGATGTCCAGGATCGGGGCGGAGTGCGTCAGGGCGCCCACGGCCAGGTAGTCGACGCCGGTGTCGGCGTACGCCTTGGCGTTGGTGAGGGTCAGGCGGCCGGAGGCCTCCAGGGCGGCGCGGCCGTGGACCAGGGCCACCGCCTCCTCGCACTCGCCCGGCGTGAAGTTGTCCAGCAGGATCAGGTCGGCGCCGGCGTCCAGTACCTCGCGGAGCTGGTGCAGGGTGTCGACCTCGACCTCGATCGGAACGTCCGGGAAGGCCTCGCGCACGGCCTGGAAGGCCTGGGCGACGCCGCCCGCGGCCACCACGTGGTTGTCCTTGACCAGGGCCGCGTCGGAGAGGGACATGCGGTGGTTGACGCCGCCGCCGCAGCGGACCGCGAACTTCTCCAGGGAGCGCAGACCGGGGGTGGTCTTGCGGGTGTCCCGGACCCTCGCCGTGGTGCCTTCGAGCACGTCCGCCCACGCGCGCGTGGCGGTCGCGATGCCCGAGAGGCGGCACAGGAGGTTCAGCGCGCTGCGTTCGGCGGTGAGCAGGTCGCGGGTGCGGGTGGTGAAGGAGAGGAGCTTCTGGCCGGCGGCGACCCGGTCGCCGTCCTCCACGTGGCGTTCGACCTCGAACTCCTCCTCGCAGACGATCGACATGACCGCCTCGGCGACCCTGAGCCCCGCGACGACGCCCGCCTCGCGGGCCACGAAGTCGGCCGTCGCGACCGCGTCCTCGGGGATCGTCGCGACCGTCGTGACGTCCACGCCGCCCGCGAGGTCCTCCTGGATGGCCATGGTGGCGATGTCCTCGACCTCGACGGGGTCGAGTCCCGCGTCGGCCAGGAGCTGGGCGAGCGCGGGGTCGAGGCCGCACTCCAGGTACTCCTCGTCGGCGCCGCAGGCGCAGCCGTCGCCGCAGCCGTCGGACGGGACGAGGGGAAGGTCGGGGGTGCTCACTGCTCTCACTGCTCCTGGGGACGGTGCGCCGGGTGGTGCGGCCGGACTGGGGGGAAGTCTGCGGTATCGGTGGTGCGTACGGCGAGTGTGCGGTCCGGATTCAGCCGTACGACGATGTGGCGGTGCCACGCGGTGTCGTCGCGGTCGGGGCGGTCCTCCCGCCAGTGGCAGCCTCGGGTCTCCTCGCGCAGCCGGGCCGCGGTCACCAGGACGCGGGCCACGCACAGGAGGTTGGTGGTCTCCCAGGTGTCGACGCCGGGCTCGGCCGTCTTGCCGTTCTCGTGCAGCGCGTCGCGGGCGTCGGCGTGCAGGCGGTGGAGCTGTTCGGCGGCCTCGGTGAGGGAGCCGGCCGAGCGCAGGACCCCGGCGCCCACGGTCATGATCCGCTGGATCGTGAAGCGGTCCTCGGGGACGAGCAGGGGGTGCGCGGGCTGCTCCGGGTGCGGCACGGGGGCGGGCACGCGCGCGTGGAGACCGCTTCGGCGGTGGGCCACCGCGATGTCGTGGGCGATCCGCTCGGCGTAGACCAGGCCTTCCAGGAGGCTGTTGGAGGCGAGCCGGTTGGCGCCGTGCACGCCGGTGCAGGCGACCTCCCCGCACGCGTACAGCCCGGGGACGGTGGTACGGCCGTGGGAGTCGGTGCGGACGCCGCCGGATGCGTAGTGGGCGGCCGGGGCGACCGGGATGGGCTCGTGGACCGGGTCGATGCCGTTGGCGCGGCAGGCGGCGAGGATCGTCGGGAAGCGCTGCTCCCACATCTCGGCGCCGAAGTGCCGGGCGTCGAGGAACATGTGCTCGGCGTCCTGCTCCTGCATGCGCCGCATGATGCCCTTGGCGACGATGTCCCGGGGGGCGAGTTCGGCGAGCTCGTGCCGGCCCACCATGAAGCGCACGCCGTCGGCGTCCACCAGGTGCGCGCCCTCGCCCCGTACCGCCTCGGAGACCAGGGGCTGCTGGCCCTCCGCGTCGGGGCCGAGGAACAGCACCGTGGGGTGGAACTGGACGAACTCCAGGTCGCTGACCTCCGCGCCCGCGCGCAGGGCGAGGGCCACGCCGTCGCCCGTGGAGACCGACGGGTTGGTCGTCGCCGAGAACACCTGGCCCATGCCGCCGGTCGCGAGGACCACCGCGGGGGCGTGCACCGCGCCCACACCGTCGTGCTGGCCCTCGCCCATGACGTGCAGGGTGACGCCCGCGGCGCGGCCGTCGGCGTCCGTGAGCAGGTCCAGGACCAGGGCGTTCTCGATCGTGCGCAGGCCACGCGCGCGGACGGCCTCGACCAGCGCCCGGGAGATCTCGGCCCCCGTCGCGTCGCCGCCGGCGTGGGCGATGCGGCGGCGGTGGTGGCCGCCCTCGCGGGTCAGCGCCAGCCGGCCCTCGGCGGACTCGTCGAAGTGGGCGCCGGTCTCGATCAGCCGGCGGACGGCGCCGGGACCCTCCGTGACGAGGATCCGTACCGCTTCCACGTCGCACAGGCCGGCTCCGGCGACCAGGGTGTCGTCCAGGTGCTGCTCGGGGCTGTCGCCCTCGCCCAGGGCCGCCGCGATGCCGCCCTGCGCCCAGCGGGTGGAGCCGTCGTCCAGGCGCGCCTTGGTGACGACGACCGTGCGCATGCCGGCGGCCTCGCAGCGCAGCGCGGCGGTGAGACCGGCGACGCCGGAGCCGACGACCACCACGTCGGCGGCGATGGACCAGCCCGGGGCGGGGGCGTGCAGTCGTATGCCGGTGCTGGTCACGAGGCGGCTCCGAAGGTGAGGGGGATGTTGTCGATCAGCCGGGTCGTGCCGACCTTGGCGGCGACCGCGAGGACGGCCTCTCCCGTGAAGTCGTCGTCGATCTCGGTGAAGTCGTCGGGGTCCACCAGGGCCAGGTAGTCCAGCACCAGGGGCGGGTCGTGGCGGACCGCCTCGTCGAGGACCAGGCGCGCGGCGGCGCGCACGGCGGACGGGCCGCCGGGGACCGCCTTGGCGACGGCGTGCGCGTCGGCGGCGGCGCGGGACTCGCCGATGGCGCTCAGCGCCTCGGCACGCGCGCGCGTGGCGGGCACCTCGCGTGCCCGGGCGCGCAGCGCCTCCTGCGCCGCGTGCCGGTCCCGTCCCGCGAACAGCGCGCGGGACAGCGCGAGCGCCGTACGCCGCTCCTGGGGCGAGAGGTAGCGGTTGCGGCTGGACAGGGCCAGGCCGTCGTCCTCCCGCACGGTCGGGACGCCGACGATCTCGACGCCGAAGTTCAGGTCCCGCACCATGCGGCGGATCAGGGCGAGCTGCTGGGCGTCCTTCTGGCCGAAGAACGCCACGTCGGGGCGGGTGAGGTGGAGCAGCTTGGCGACGACCGTGAGCATGCCGTCGAAGTGGCCGGGGCGGGAGGCGCCCTCCAGGCGCTCCCCCATGGGGCCGGCGCTGATCCGCACCTGGGGTGCGCCGCCCGGGTAGACCTCGTCCGCGGCGGGGGCGAACACGGCGTCCGCGCCGGCCTGCTCGGCGATCTTGAGGTCGGCCTCCAGGGTGCGCGGATAGCGGTCGAGGTCCTCGCCCTCGCCGAACTGGAGCGGGTTGACGAAGACCGTGACGACGACGAACCCGTCCCGGCCGACGTGCCCGCGCGCGGCGCGGATCAGGGTGGCGTGGCCGTCGTGCAGGGCGCCCATGGTCATCACCACGGCGGCGCGGCCGGGTACGGCGGCGTGTTCGCGCACGTACGTCAGGTCGTCCGGCGTGGGGACGAGTGCGAAGCTCCGGCGGCTCATCGGTCTCCCCCGTTCTCGGGCAGGGTGGTGTCTGCGGCGAGTACCCCGAGCAGGTCCTCGGCGAGTTCCGGTTTCAGCAGCCCGTGGGCGAGTGCCCGGTCGGCGGTGGCCCGTGCCATCGCCAGATAGCCGGCGACGGTCTGCGGGGCGTGCCGGCGCAACTCCGTGACGTGCGCGGCGACCGTTCCCGCGTCCCCGCGGGCGACGGGGCCGGTGAGGGCCGCGTCGCCGGAGCGCAGGGCGTTGTCGAGGGCGGCGCCGAGCAGCGGGCCCAGCATCCGGTCGGGGGCCTCGACGCCGGCCGTGCGCAGCAGCTCCATGGACTGGGCGACCAGGGTCACCAGGTGGTTGGCGCCCAGCGCGAGGGCGGCGTGGTAGAGCGGGCGGTTCTCCTCGGCGATCCACTCGGGCTCGCCGCCCATCTCGATGACCAGCGCCTCGGCGGCCAGCCGCAGCTCCTCGGGTGCGGTGACCCCGAAGGAGCACCCGGCGAGGCGCTGGACGTCCACCGGGGTCCCGGTGAACGTCATCGCGGGGTGCAGGGCCAGCGGCAGTCCGCCGGCGCGCAGGGCGGGCTCCAGGACGCTCGCGCCGTACCGGCCGGAGGTGTGCACCAGGAGTTGCCCCGGCCGTACCGCCCCGGTGCCGGCGAGGCCGTCGACGAGGCCGGGCAGGGTGTCGTCCGGGACGGTGAGCAGGACCAGGTCGGCGTGCTGGAGCACCTCGGCGGGCGGGACCACGGGCACGTCGGGCAGCAGCAGCGCGGCCCGCCTGCGGGAGGCGTCGGAGACCGCGGAGACGGCCACCGGTCGGTGCCCGGCGAGCTGGAGCGACGCGGCGAGCGCCGGGCCCACCCGGCCGGCGCCGACGACGCCGACGGTGAGCCGCGCGGGGCGGCCCCTGGGATCTGGCTGTTGGCTTGTACTCACGCGACGGCGGCCTTCCCGTTCCAGTCCGCTCCGGGTACCGGACGATTTCTCGTCATGTTAACGCGATCGGTTCACAGGGGCGTTCGGTCGTCCACAGGCTGTGGGTGGGGAAATTTGGTGGGCACCCCGGACGCGGCCCGGCATCATCCGGGCATGACGGAGACGGCGGAGCAGGGCGTGGGGGAATCGGTGGCGTCGGCCGAGGAGCGGCGCGAGCGGCTCTTCGAACGGCGCAGGGCGGCGTATCGGGGCGCGCGGCGGGTCCTGGCGCGCTCCAGCGTCCTCGGCACGCTCCGGGAGCGCCTGGCGCTGCTGGAGAACGCCGAGGAGCTGTACGACCTGGACGAGTCGGCGGACCTGTACGGCACCGGCATCGTGGAGGCCCTGGAGGCGAAGGTGGCCGGGCTGCTCGGCACGGAGGCCGCCGCGTTCTTCCCGACCGGCACGATGGCCCAGCAGGTGGCCCTGCGCTGCTGGGCGGGCCGCACCGGCGACCCGACCGTCGCGCTGCACCCGCTGGCCCATCCCGTGGTGCACGAACGGGATGCGTTCACCCAGGTCAGCGGTGTGCGTCCGGTCCATCTGAACCCTGCGCCACGGCTGCCGACCGCCGCCGAGATCCGTGCCTTCGAGGAGCCGTTCGGTGCGCTGATGCTGGAACTTCCCCTGCGGGACGCCGGGTTCGTCCTGCCCTCCTGGGAGGAGCTCACGGAGGTGGTGGAGGCGGCGCGGGAGCGCGACGCGGTGGTGCACTTCGACGGCGCGCGCCTGTGGGAGACGACCGTCCACTTCGGCCGCCCCCTGCACGAGATCGCGGACCTCGCGGACAGCGTCTACGTGTCGTTCTACAAGTCCCTGAACGGCTTCGGCGGCGCGGCGCTGGCCGGCCCGGGAACGCTGGTGGAGCAGGCCAAGGCCTGGCGGCACCGGTACGGCGGTCAGGTGTTCCAGCAGTTCCCGACGGTGCTGTCGGCGCTCGCCGGGCTGGAGCGGGAGCTGCCCCGGCTCCCCGGCTACGTACGGCACGCGCGCGTGGTGGCCGCCGCGCTGCGCGAGGGGTTCGCGGCGGCCGGCCTGCCCTGGGCGCGCGTCCACCCCGAGGAGCCGCACACCAACGAGTTCCGGCTCTGGCTGCCGTACGACCGCGACGTCGTCGCCGAGGCGGCGGTGCGGCAGGCCGAGGAGACGGGGGTGCTGCTCTTCGGCCGCTCCTGGGACGCGCCCGGCCCGGGGCTCGCCGTCACGGAGATCGACGTGCGGGCCGCGGGCCTGGAGTGGACCGCGGACGACGTACGGGCGGCGGTCGCGGAGTTCGCCTCCCGTCTGCCGTGAGGGCCGGCGCGTCTCCCGGCGGCCGTGGAAGTTCCCGGAGGGGGTCCTCCGGCAGCCGGAGGCGGGCCGGCCGGAGGCGGGCCCCTCCGGTGACCCGGCGACCCGGTCCCCTGGTGAGACCGGTGCCGCTGCCGGACGGGCGGCGCCGGGGCCCGGGGAGGGCGGTGCCCACCGGGGCCGCTGCGGCCGGTCTGCGGTTCAGCCGTGGCCCCCGGCCCGTACGAGCCCCGTCTCGTACGCCAGGACGACCACCTGGACCCGGTCCCGCAGCCCCAGCTTGGTCAGGATGCGGCCCACGTGGGTCTTCACGGTCGCCTCGGACAGCACCAGCCGGGCCGCGATCTCCCCGTTGGACAGCCCCTGGGCGACCAGCACCATGACCTCGCGCTCCCGGTCGGTGAGCCGCTCCAGCTCCTTGTGCTGGGGCTGCTTGCCGACGCTGGGCAGCATCGGCGCGAACCGGTCGAGCAGCCGCCGGGTCGTCGACGGGGCCACCACCGCGTCGCCGCTGTGCACGGAGCGGATGGCCGCGAGGAGTTCACCGGGCGGCACGTCCTTGAGCATGAAGCCCGAGGCGCCCGCCTTCAGCCCGGAGAAGGCGTACTCGTCGAGGTCGAAGGTGGTCAGGATGAGCACCTTCGGCGGGTCGGGGTCCGCGCAGATCCGGCGGGTCGCCTCCACGCCGTCCAGCTTGGGCATGCGGACGTCCATCAGCACGACGTCGGCCTCGGTCGAGCGCAGCACCTGGAGGGCCTCGACGCCGTCGCCCGCCTCGGCCACGACCTCCATGTCCGGCTGCGCGGCGAGCACCATCCGGAACCCGGTGCGCAGCAGCACCTGGTCGTCGACGAGCATCACCCTGATCTTCATCGTGGCCTCTTCCGTATCCGTCTCGAAGGTCGTGCTCGCGCGGTCGCGTGGCGGTGGGGGGCGTGACAGGTGTCACGCGGGCGTGCGCAGGCGTCAATGCGCTGGTTTGAGCGGCAGCAGGGCACTGATGCGGAATCCTCCGCCGGGGCGGGGCCCGGCGTCCAGAGTGCCGCCGACCATGCCGACCCGCTCGCGCATACCGATCAGCCCGTGGCCCTGGCCATCCAGACCGCCCTCCTCGTACAGCTCGTGCGGGGCGCCCTTGCCGTCGTCCTCCACGAGCAGGCCGAGGCCGTCGTCGAAGTAGACCAGCCGCACGCTCGCGCCCGCGTCGGGCCCGCCGTGCTTGCGGGTGTTGGTGAGCGCCTCCTGCACGATGCGGTACGCGGTGAGCTCGACGCCGCTGGGCAGCGGGCGCGGCGTGCCCTCGATCCGGAAGTCGACGGGCAGCCCGGAGCCGCGGCACTGCTCGACGAGGTCCTCGATCTGCTGGACGTCGGGCTGCGGAACGTACTCCCCGCCCTCCTGGTGCTCGCCGGTGCGCAGTACGCCGAGCAGGCGGCGCATCTCGGCGAGGGCCTGGCGGCCGGTGGAGGAGATGGTCTCCAACGCCTTCTTGGCCTGGTCGGGCGCGGCGTCCAGGACGTACGCGGCGCCGTCGGCCTGCACCACCATCACGGACACGTTGTGCGCGACGACGTCGTGCAGCTCGCGCGCGATCCGGGCGCGTTCGGCGGCGACCGCGACCTTGGACTGCGCCTCGCGCTCCTTCTCCAGCCGGGCGGCGCGCTCCTCCAGCTGCGCGAAGTAGGCGCGGCGGGTGCGGATGGAGTCGCCGAGCACCCAGGCCAGGGCGAACGGCACCGTCTGGAAGACCGCCAGCGCGATGTTGCCCGCGACGCTCGTCTGGTACTCCGGCCAGCGGAGCTGTGCCACCGGCGCGGCGCACAGACCGCCGAACAGCGCGAACCGGGAGGCCCAGCGCGCGCCGACCGCGGCCACGGTGTAGACGATCACCAGCAAGGCGAAGTCGGCGGGCAGCGGCGCCACGTCGAGCGCCAGTTGCGCCGCCCCCACCGCGGCCGCCAGGACCAGCATCCGCTCCGGCATCCGCCGGCGCAGGGTCAGCACCAGGCACAGCAGGACGGTGACCGGCACCACGGCCGCCGGGAGGTCGGTGCCGGCGCTCTCCTGGGCGACCACCCCGCCGACCACCGAGATCCCGAACAGGACGAGGGCCCAGGAGCCGTCGACCCAGGTCGGGTGTCGGCGGAGGAAGTCGTAGAGGCGCTGCACGTAACCCAGAGTAGGGAAGCGTGATGCGTGCCGGAGTCAACCGGAGGGCCGATCCGGAGGCGACACGCGTACTCCGCAAGGTGGAGGGCACGTGCCGCGGCAGGCGACGTTCGCCCCGTCGCGACGGGGCGGACGTCGCCTGCCGCGGCACTAGCCTTGCCCGGGTGACCAGGAGTGCGAAGGAGCGTACGACGGGCGGCGGCGAGCGGGACCGGCGGGGCTCGCGGGACGAGCCGGACTGCCCGCCAGGCCCGAAGGACGAGCACGACTGGCGGGACGGACGCGCCCGGCGCGGCTGGCGCGCGGCCACGGAGGCCGCCCTGTACGGCCCCGGCGGCTTCTACCACCGGCCCGAGGGACCCGCCGGGCACTTCCGTACGTCCGTGCACGCGTCGCCGCTGTTCGCCCGGGCCGTGGCGGAGCTGCTGCGCCGCGTCGACGAGGCGCTGGGCCGCCCGGCGGCCCTCGACTTCGTCGACATGGCGGCGGGACGGGGCGAACTGGTCACCGGTGTGCTCGCCGCGCTCCCCGCCGGCCTGGCCGCCCGCACGCGCGCGTGCGCCGTCGAGATCGCCGCCCGCCCGGCCGGACTCGATCACCGCGTCGAGTGGCGCGCGGAATGCCCCCGGGCCGTCACGGGGCTGCTCTTCGCCAACGAGTGGCTCGACAACGTGCCCGTGGAGGTCGCCGAGACGGACGCCTCAGGGGTGTGGCGGCGGGTGCTCGTGGCGCGGGACGGGTCGGAACGGCTCGGTGAGCCGGTCGCCGGGGCGGACGCCGAGTGGCTCGGCCGGTGGTGGCCCGGCCCGGCCGAGGAGGGGCTGCGGGCGGAGGTCGGACGGCCCAGGGACACGGCGTGGGCGTCGGTCGTCGGGCGCGTCGAACGGGGGCTGGCGGTCGCCGTGGACTACGCGCACACGGCGGACGCGCGCCCGCCCTTCGGGACGCTCACCGGCTTCCGGGAGGGCCGGGAGACGGCGCCCGTGCCGGACGGGTCGTGCGACATCACGGCGCACGTGGCACTGGACGCCTGCGCGCTGCCCGGGGGGCGCGTGCTCACGCAGCGCGATGCCCTGCGCGCGTTGGGCCTCGCGGGCGTGCGCCCCCCGCTCGCCCTGGCCACCACCGACCCCGCGGCCTACGTGCGCGCCCTCGCGACCGCCGGGGAGGCCGCCGAGCTGACCGCGCCGGGCGGGCTGGGCGACTTCGGGTGGCTGGTGCAGCCGGTGGGCCTCGACGACCCGCTGGCCACCGGCTGACCCCCGCCGGACCGCCGTGACCCGCCGAACAGCCGGCCCCTTCAGACCACCGGCCCCGCCACGGACCGCAGGCCCCGACGACCAGGCCGACCGGCCGACCCGCACGGCCCCGCGGCCGGGCATCACTTGTCGATGTCCCCCACCACGAAGAACATCGACCCCAGGATCGCCACCATGTCCGCCACCAGCGTCCCCGGCAGCAGCTCGGTCAGTGCCTGGATGTTGTTGTACGAGGCCGAGCGGAGCTTGAGCCGGTACGGCGTCTTGTCGCCCTTGCTGACCAGGTAGTAGCCGTTGATGCCGAGCGGGTTCTCGGTCCACGCGTACGTGTGCCCCTCGGGCGCCTTCAGCACCTTGGGGAGCCGCTGGTTGACCGGCCCCGGCGGCAGCTCGGCGATCCGGCCGAGGCAGGCGTCGGCGAGGTCCAGCGCGTTGTGCGTCTGCTCCAGCAGGCACTCGAACCGGGCGAGGCAGTCGCCCTCGGAGCGGGTGACGACCTTCAGGGTGTCCTGAAGCTCTCCGTACGCCAGGTAGGGCTCGTCGCGGCGCAGGTCGAAGTCGACGCCCGAGGCGCGCGCGATCGGGCCGCTCACGCCGTACGCGTGCACGGCCTCGGGCGCGAGCCGTCCCACGCCCCGCGTGCGCCCCCGGAAGATCTCGTTGCCGAGCACCAGGTCGTCGTAGACGTCCATGCGCGAGCGCACCGCGGCGACGGCGGCACGCGCGCGTGCGGTCCAGCCGGCCGGGAGGTCCTCCTTGAGGCCGCCGACCCGGTTGAACATGTAGTGCATCCGCCCGCCGGAGACCTCCTCCATGACGTTCTGGAGGACCTCGCGCTCCCGGAACGCGTAGAAGACCGGCGTGATGCCGCCCAGCTCCAGCGGGTACGAGCCGAGGAACATCAGGTGGTTGAGCACCCGGTTGAGCTCCGCGAGCAGCGTGCGGGTCCACACCGCGCGCGCGGGCACCTCCATGCCGAGCATGCGCTCCACGCCGAGGACGACACCCAGCTCGTTGGAGAACGCCGACAGCCAGTCGTGCCGGTTGGCGAGCATGATGATCTGGCGGTAGTCACGCGCCTCGAACAGCTTCTCCGCGCCGCGGTGCATGTAGCCGACCACCGGCTCCGCGCGCCTGATGCGCTCACCGTCCAGGAGCAGCCGCAGGCGCAGCACACCGTGCGTGGACGGGTGCTGGGGGCCGATGTTGAGCACCATGTCGGTGCTCTCCGCGGCGCCGCCGATTCCGACCGTGGTCTCCGTCGTAGGAGTCATGCACCCAGTCTGTCGTACGTAGGCTGGCCGTATGGAGACGGGGAGCCCGGAGGGCGGCGGGACGGCGGTCCCGCAGGGCGTGGGCGCAGGGGATCCGGGCGGCGAGGCGGTGACGGGTCCGGGCGGCCCGACGGCGGCTCCGGCAGGCCCGGCAGCCGTCGGTCCGGAAGACCCGGCGGCTCGGGAAGGCTCACCGGCGTGTCCGGCAGGCCCGGCAGCCGTTGGCCCGGAAGGCCCGGCGGTGGGTCCGGAAGGCCCGGCGGTGGCGAAGGACGGGCCGGCAGTGGCGGAAGACGGACCGGCGGTGCCGGAGGACGGGCCGGCGTGGACCGGGCTGCCGCCCGGGCTGCTGCGCATGCGGCGGCTGTTGCTGGTGGTGTGGCTGGGCCTGCTCACCCTGGCCACCGGCCTCGTGCCGGGGCTGCTGGCCGGCCCCGGATGGGCGGCGCTCGCGCTGCTGCCGCTGGCGTCGGCGGTGTGGGGCTGGTGGCTGACCGGCCGCAACTGGCGCTCCTGGCGGTACGCCGAACGCGCCGACGACCTGCTGATCAGCCGGGGCGTGCTCTGGCACACCGTGACGGTGGTGCCGTACGGCCGCATGCAGCTGGTCGAGGTGACCTCCGGCCCCGTCGAACGGCATTTCGGGCTGGCCGGCGTCCAGCTGCACACGGCCGCCGCGGCGACCGACGCGACCATCCCCGGCCTGGACCCGGCCGAGGCCGAACGGCTGCGCGACCGGCTCACCGAGCTGGGCGAGGCACGATCGGCGGGGCTGTGACGGCGGCGGGAACGGACCGGGAGGCGCCCCGCGAGGCGGCCGTGGCCGAGCGGCGGCTGCACCCGGTGACGCCGTTCCGGCGGGCGTGGGCGCCGGTCGCCGTGCTCCTCGGCTGGGCGCTGCACGACCCGGACGGGGCGCACCGCCAGCTGACCCGGCTGACCACGGCCACGATTCTGACGGCCCTGGCGGTGCTCCTCCCGGCCGCCGCGCTGTACGGCTTCCTCAGCTGGTGGTTCACGCACTACGCGGTGACCGGGACGGAACTGCGCATCCGCACCGGCCTGTTGTTCCGGCGCACCGCGCACATCCGCCTGGAACGCATCCAGGCCGTCGACGTCACCCGGCCGCTCCTCGCGCGCGTGGCGGGCGTCGCGAAGCTCAGCCTCGACGTCATGGGCACCGACCGGAAGGACGAACTCGCCTACCTGGGCGAGGCCGACGCACGCGCGCTGCGGGCCGAACTGCTGGCGCGCGCGGCCGGATTCGCGCCGGAGCGCGCGCACGAGGTCGGCGAGGCCCCGGAGCGGCGGCTGCTGCACGTGCCGGGCGGGGTGCTCGCCGTCTCGCTGCTGCTGACGGGCGCGACCTGGGGGACGCTGGGCGCCGCGCTGGTCGTACCGCCCGTGCTGTGGCTGTTCACCCACAGCCTGTGGACGGTCGTCGCGACCGCCGTGCCCCTGTTCGGGGCGGCGGGCGCGAGCAGTGTGGGCAGGTTCGTCGCCGAGTACGACTGGACGGTGGCCGAGTCGCCGGACGGCCTGCGGATCGACCGCGGGCTCCTGGACCGCGCGCACGAGACGGTGCCGCCGGGGCGGGTGCAGACCGTGCGGATCGTGGAGCCGCTGCTGTGGCGGCGGCGCGGCTGGGTGCGGGTGGAACTGGACGTGGCCGGCTCGTCCAACTCCGTGCTGCTGCCGGTCGCCCCGCGCGAACTCGCGGAACCCCTCGTCGCGCGCGTGCTGCCCGGCGTGACCGTGCCGCCCGCCCCGTCCCTGTCCCGCCCGCCCCGGCGGGCGGGACGGTGCGTGCCGCTGTGGTGGCGGGGCTACGGCCTCACCGTCACGGACACGGTGTTCGCGGCCCGGCGCGGACTGCTCCGGCGCAGCCTCGCGCTCGTCCCGCACGCCAAGGTGCAGAGCGTGCGGCAGAAGCAGGGGCCCTGGATGCGGTGCTGGCGGCTCGCGGACGTCCACGTGGACACCGGCGCCGACAAGACCGTCACGGCCCGGCTGCGGGGCGCCGAGGAGGCCGCCCGGCTGCTGCACGCACAGGCCGAGCGGTCCCGGACGGGCCGCAGGGACGCGCGCCCGGACCGCTGGATGACGTGACGGCGGCGGTACGGGCTCGCCGCGCCCGGCTCGGGAAGCCGCCCCGCGCCCGGCTCGGGAAGCCGCCCCGCGCCCGGCTCAGGAGGCCGCGCTGCGCAGCCCCTGGACGTCGATCTGCTCGGTCTCGTCGTGCGCCGTCAGGTCGATCACCTGGCCGACACCGCGCGACTCCGCGGTCGCGGGCTTGAACTCCGCCTCGGCCTGCGCCTTGTGCAGATCGAGCGCCTCCTGACCGACCACGTCGGCGAGGTCCTCGTTCTGCACGGCCTCCAGGGCGGCGGACGCCGCGCCCTTCGCCTTCGTGCCGAAGAAGTCGAACCCGCCCTCGGCCGTGGGACGCCGCACCGGCGCGGGCGCCGGTACGACCGCCACCGCGGTCGGCACGGTGTAGTGGCCGGAGGGCTGCTGGACGTGCGCCGGAGGGGTAGCGGCCGCGTGCTCGTGCCCGTCGGCCGCCTCGGGCTTCCCCCGCGCGTCGTCCTCCCGCGCGGCCTCCGTCCCCGCACCGCCGCCGGCGCCGGCCGGCGCCGGCTCCACGGCGGACGGTTCCGGCGCGGCGGCCGCGTCCTGCCCGGCGCGGCCCTTCGGGCCGGCGTCCAGCCGGACCAGCGCGGCCCGCGCCCGCAGGAACAGCCGGGACCCCTCCGGGGAGAACAGCCGCGATGCCTCCGGCCTCCCCTCGGCGGCAGCTGCCTCGGCCACCGTCTCTCCGACGGCGACCCCCTTGGCAGAGGTCTCCTCGCTCGATGCTCCTCCGGCGGCGGCCCCCTGGTGGGCGGTCCCCTCCGCGGCGGCCTTCCCGCCCCCGGCAAAGCCCCTGGGCACCGGCACGGGCGGCAGCGCACGCACCGGGGTGGTCGCCTCGATCTCCAGCAGGCGGCGGCCCTCCAGGGCGCTCGCCCGCTCGGTCTCGGCGGTGGCGTACCGGCGCAGCAGTGCCGCGTGCTCGTTGCGCAGCCCGGCCAGTTCGGCGCGCTTGGCCCGGAGCCGCTGCTCCAGCTTGCCGCGCAGCTCGCGCGACTCCTCCAGGTCGGACTCCAGGTCGGCGACCCGCTCCTCGTGCCGCCACTCGTCGCTCACCCGCGCGCGCGTGAGGTCGGCGACCTGCTTGCCGGCCTGGATGTCCCAGCGGCGCATGACGACCGCGCCGGCGACGGCCGTCACCGCGGCGGCCGCCGCCAGCCCGCGGAGCACCATCGGCTCCGCGAACACCCAGGGGCCGAGGGCGCAGACGAGCGAGACGCCCGCGATCGCCGACGGAGGCAGCAGCCTGTGCAAGGGCGGTGAATGGCGATGACGTCCACGTGGCATGGCCAGAAACTTACCGCGCGTGGGCGAATCATGGTGCTCGCGACGGTAAAAACACAGCCACCGCAGAGCCTTGGGAACGGCCTCCCGCGACGGAGCAGAGCTCACCTGCCGACTCACCGCCGCAAAGGGCGCTTTGCCGCCGGACATCCGAATCGGCGTCAGATCACCTTGTTCGTACGGAATGACGGCATGTGACGTCCGGCAGGGAAGCGGGCGGCACGAGCCGCCACCGACCGCGCGGGCCACGCTCCCCGGGTTCCGGGCGCAGCTGGCCGCGGGCCCCCGGCCGAGGACGCCGAGGCCCGGCCGGGGGCCCCGCGGGAGCGGTCCCGCCGCCCCGCCACGACGTGCCGCGCCGCGACACGGCCGCCGTCTTCTCACGACCCGGCGGCGGGGCGTCGCGCACCGGACCGGCCGCCCCGCGGACGCGGGGCTTCCGCCGGCCGAAGGCCGCGCCCTGCCGCGCCCCCGCGGGGCCGCCCGACCGGGAGCGGCCCATGTGAGGAGCCCGGCCCCACCCTGGGCCTACGCTGAACGTATGAGCAATCACAGCGGACGCGGGCGGATCGCGGGCCTTCCGGAGTGGGACCGCTGCGCGGTCATGGGGGTCGTGAACGTCACCCCGGACTCCTTCTCGGACGGCGGCCGCTGGTTCGACACCACCGCCGCCGTCAAACACGGCCTCGACCTCGTCACCGAGGGCGCCGACCTCGTGGACGTCGGCGGCGAGTCCACCCGCCCGGGCGCCACCCGGGTCGACGAGGCCGAGGAACTGCGCCGCGTCATCCCCGTCGTGCGCGGCCTCGCCTCCGAGGGCGTGGTCGTCTCCGTGGACACCATGCGCGCGTCCGTCGCCGAGCAGGCGCTCGCCGCCGGCGCGGCCCTCGTCAACGACGTCAGCGGCGGCCTGGCCGACCCGGCGATGATCCCGGTCGTGGCGCGCACCGGTGCCCCCTTCGTCGTCATGCACTGGCGCGGCTTCCTGGAGGGCGGCAACGTCAGGGGTGTCTACGACGACGTCGTCACCGAGGTCGTCGACGAGCTGCACGCGCGCGTGGAGGCCGCCCTGGAGGGCGGCATCGCCCCCGACCGGATCGTGATCGACCCGGGCCTCGGCTTCTCCAAGCAGGCCGAGCACGACCTGGCCCTGCTCGCCCGCCTGGACCGCCTGCACGAGCTCGGGCACCCCCTGCTGGTCGCCGCCTCCCGCAAACGCTTCCTCGGCCGCGTCCTGGCCGGCCCCGAGGGTTCGCCGCCCCCGGCCCGGGAGCGCGACGCGGCGACGGCCGCCGTCTCGGCCCTGGCGGCGCACGCCGGCGCGTGGGCGGTGCGCGTCCATGAGGTGCGCGCCACCGCGGACGCGGTACGCGTCGCGCGCGCCGTGGAAGGAGCGCGTACGGACCGGCCCACGCCCGGCCCCTCCGGGGACCCCGCCGCCCCGTCCCCCGCGAACGGCGCGGAAGGAGCCCGGTGAGCGCCCCCCACACCGATGTCGAGCAGGTCGAACTCGCCAACACGGCCTTCTACGAGGCACTGGAGCGCGGCGACTTCGAGGAGCTGACGACGCTCTGGCTCACCCCGTCCGACCTGGGCGTCGACGAGACCTACCACGACCCGGCGGACACCGGCGTGGTCTCCTGCGTGCACCCCGGCTGGCCGGTGCTGACCGGCCGCGGCGAGGTGCTCCGCTCGTACGCCCTGATCATGGCGAACACCGACTACATCCAGTTCTTCCTGACCGACGTGCACGTCTCGGTCACCGGCGACACCGCCCTGGTCAGCTGCACGGAGAACATCCTCAGCGGCGGCCCCGCCCCGGAGGACGGCGACGGGCCCGGCCCGCTCGTCGGCCAGCTGGTGGTGGCCACGAACGTGTTCCGGCGCACACCGGCCGGCTGGAAACTCTGGTCGCACCACGCCTCCCCGGTCCTGACCGAAAGCGCCGAGGACGAGGACGAGGACCCGACCGGCTGAGCGGGTAGGCGGACGGCAGGGGCCGGAAAGGACCCGGCGGGGCCCGAAGGGACCAAGAAGTGGTTGGAATCACGAACCCGGGGTATGGGCGGCTACCAGCCCGTGAGCCGCCGGATTCCCCAGGGGAAACATGCGATGAAACCTCCCGGCCCCCGCCCGGGCCCCGCCCCCGTCGGCCGGGGCTGTCCGTGCCCGCAGGTAGATTCGTTCGAGGCCGGAGTGCCGCCCGCACACGGTACGGACCGGTCACACACCCGACGATTGCAGGAGTGATTCGCGTGGATCGTGTCGCGCTGCGCGGCCTGAAGGCCCGCGGGCACCACGGTGTGTTCCCCCGGGAGCGCGAGGAGGGCCAGACCTTCATCGTGGACCTCGTCCTCGGCCTGGACACCCGCCCGGCCGCCGCCGACGACGACCTGGCGAAGACCGTGCACTACGGCATCGTGGCGGAGGAGGTGGTGGCCGTCGTCGAGGGCGAGCCCGTCAACCTCATCGAGACGCTCGCCCAGCGCATCGCCCAGGTCTGTCTGAAACACGAAGGCGTCCAGGAGGCCGAGGTCACCGTCCACAAGCCGGACGCGCCGATCACGGTCCCCTTCGACGACGTGACCGTCACCATCATCCGGAGCCGAGTATGACTGCCTCGTTCACCGAGGGTCACAGCGACCCGACCGTACAGCCGGTACCCGCCTCCGTCGTCGAGAAGGTCGACGCCGCCGACACCACCCTGCACAACCCCCAGCGGGCCGTGATCTCCATCGGCGCCAACCTCGGCAACCGCCTGGAGACCCTCCAGGGCGCCATCGACGCCCTGGAGGACACCCCGGGGGTACGCGTGAAGGCCGTCTCCCCCGTGTACGAGACGGAGGCGTGGGGCGTCGACCCCGGCAGCCAGCCGTCGTACTTCAACGCGGTCGTGGTGCTCAAGACCACCCTCCCCCCGTCCTCGCTCCTGGAGCGGGCGCACGCGGTCGAGGAGGCCTTCCACCGCACCCGGGACGAGCGCTGGGGTCCGCGCACGCTCGACGTCGACATCGTCTCCTACGCCGACGTCGTCTCCGACGACCCGGCGCTGACCCTGCCCCACCCGCGCGCCCACGAACGCGCCTTCGTCCTCGCCCCCTGGCACGACGTGGACCCCGACGCCCAGCTGCCCGGCCGCGGTGCCGTCGCCGAGCTGCTCGGCGCGGTCACCCGTGAGGGTGTCGCCGCCCGGGGTGACCTGGAACTCCGGCTGCCCGAGTAGCCGTTAAGGTCGAGACGGCCCCAGTCCGGGGCGTCCGGGGAACCGAAGGGACACCGTGAGAGAGCTGCGCATCAGGGTGCTGGTCGGCGTCTTCGCCGTCGCCGGCGTCCTGTCCTGGGCGGGCGCCCGCCTCTGGAACTCGATCGGTACGCTCCCGAGCGTCCCCCTGGCCGCCCCCGTCGTGCTGGCCCTGATCGCCGCGGTGCTGCTCGCCACGGCGCTCTCGCTGCGCGCCCGGCTGCGGGCCCAGCGCGAGCGCCGCCCCGGCGCCAAGGGCGTGGACCCGCTGATGGCGGCCCGCGCGGTCGTCTTCGGCCAGGCCAGCGCCCTGGTCGCCGCCCTCGTCGCCGGGATGTACGGCGGCACGGGCGTCTTCCTGCTGGAGTCCCTCGACATCCCGGCCCGCCGCGACCAGGCCATCTACGCCGGCTGCTCGGTCGTGGCGGGCATCGCCGTCATAGCCGCCGCCCTCTTCCTGGAGCACGTGTGCAAGCTCCCCGAGGACGACGAGACCACCGGCACGGGCACGGCCCCGGCCGCCTGACCCGGCGACCCGGCCGCGGCGCGCACCGTGCGCGCCGGACGCGTCAGCGCGCCATGATCAGGCTCATCGCCTCGTTGCGCGTGGCCATGTCCCGCAGCTGACCGCGCACCGCGGAGGTGAGGGTCTTCGCGCCGGGCTTGCGGATGCCCCGCATGGACATGCACATGTGCTCGCACTCCACGACCACGATCACGCCGCGCGGCTCCAGTATCTCCATCAGGGAGTCCGCGATCTGCGTGGTGAGTCGTTCCTGCACCTGCGGCCGGCGGGCGTAGACGTCCACGAGCCGGGCCAGCTTCGACAGCCCGGTGATCTTGCCCGAGGTGGCCGGGATGTACCCGACGTGCGCGACGCCCCGGAACGGCACCAGGTGGTGCTCACAGGTCGAGTACACCTCGATGTCCCTCACGAGCACCATCTCGTCGTGCCCGATGTCGAACGTCGTCGTCAGCACGTCCTCGGGCTTCTGCCACAGCCCGGCGAAGATCTCCTTGTACGCCCGCGCCACCCGGGCCGGCGTCTCCCGGAGCCCCTCGCGGTCCGGGTCCTCGCCGACCGCGATCAGGAGTTCGCGTACGGCGTTCTCGGCACGCTTCTCGTCGAACTCGCCGATCGTGCCCTCGCCGTCCAGCGTCACGGGGTCGGTCATGTGGTGCCTCGTTCCTCTGCCTGAAGCGCGCCTGCACGCGTCCCAACGGTGCGCATACGTCGATGCCGCGCCCCCCAGGCTAGAACCAGGGGGGCGCGGCATCCATTCCGGGCCTGCCGGGCCGCGGGGCGGCCCGGCGCTCAGACCTCGGGACGGTCCTCCGGGGCGGCCGGTTCGGCCGCCGGGGCGGACTCCGCCACCGAACTCTTGGCGGTGATCGCCGCCGTCGCGCCGTTGGCGCCGTTCGTCAGGGCGAGCTCCTTGGGGGAGAGCACCGGCGGACGGGTGGACGGCGTGCGGCGGGAGGAGCCGGTCCACGCGGGACGCGGCGGCCGCTTGACGATCGAGGCGAAGACCTCGGCGATCTCCTCCTTGCCCAGGGTCTCCTTCTCCAGGAGGGCCAGGACCAGGTTGTCGAGGACGTCGCGGTTCTCGACCAGGATCTCCCACGCCTCGTTGTGCGCGGTCTCGATGAGCTTCTTGACCTCTTCGTCGACGAGCGCCGCGACCTCCTCGGAGTAGTCGCGCTGGTGGGCCATCTCACGGCCGAGGAACGGCTCGCTGTTGTCCCCGCCGAACTTGATGGCGCCCAGGCGCTCCGTCATGCCGTACTGCGTGACCATCGCGCGGGCCAGGTTGGTCGCCTTCTCGATGTCGTTGGCGGCACCCGTGGTCGGGTCGTGGAAGACCAGTTCCTCGGCCGCGCGGCCGCCCAGCATGTAGGCCAGCTGGTCGAGCATCTCGTTGCGCGTGGTCGAGTACTTGTCCTCGTCCGGCAGCACCATCGTGTAGCCGAGGGCGCGGCCGCGGGAGAGGATCGTGATCTTGTGGACCGGGTCGGAGTTCGGCGAGGCCGCCGCGACCAGGGCGTGCCCGCCCTCGTGGTACGCGGTGATCTTCTTCTCCTTGTCCGACATGATCCGGGTCCGCTTCTGCGGGCCCGCCACGACGCGGTCGATGGCCTCGTCGAGCATCTTGTTGTCGACCAGCTTCTTGTCGCTGCGGGCCGTCAGCAGGGCGGCCTCGTTCAGCACGTTCGCCAGGTCGGCACCGGTCATGCCGGGGGTACGGCGGGCCACCGCCGACAGGTCGACGTCGGGCGCGACCGGCTTGCCCTTCTGGTGGACCTTGAGGATCTCCAGCCGGCCCTGCATGTCCGGGCGGTCGACGGCGATCTGCCGGTCGAAGCGGCCGGGGCGCAGCAGCGCCGGGTCGAGGATGTCGGGCCGGTTCGTCGCGGCGATGAGGATCACGCCGCCCTTGACGTCGAAGCCGTCCATCTCGACGAGCAGCTGGTTGAGGGTCTGCTCGCGCTCGTCGTGGCCGCCGCCGAGGCCGGCGCCGCGGTGGCGGCCGACCGCGTCGATCTCGTCGACGAAGACGATGGCCGGGGCGTTCGCCTTGGCCTGCTCGAACAGGTCACGGACCCGGGAGGCACCGACACCGACGAACATCTCGACGAAGTCGGAACCGGAGATCGAGTAGAACGGCACGCCCGCCTCGCCGGCCACGGCACGCGCGAGCAGCGTCTTGCCGGTGCCGGGCGGACCGTAGAGCAGCACACCCTTGGGAATCTTGGCGCCGACGGCCTGGAACTTGGCCGGCTCCTGCAGGAACTCCTTGATCTCCTGGAGCTCCTCGACGGCCTCGTCGGCACCGGCGACGTCGGAGAACGTCGTCTTGGGGGTGTCCTTGGTGATGAGCTTGGCCTTCGACTTGCCGAAGTTCATCACCCGGGAGCCGCCGCCCTGCATCTGATTCATCAGGAACAGGAAGACGACGACGATCAGGACGAAGGGCAGCAGCGACAGCAGGATGCTGACGAACGCGTTCTGCTCGGTCGGGGAGACCGTGTATCCGTCCGGGATCTGCTTGTTCTGGTACTTGTCCTGCAGCGTGCTGGCGAGGTTGGCGCCCTGGTCACCGATGTAGCTCGCCTGGATCTTGGAGCTGTCCTCGACCTTCTCGCCGTCCTTGAGCGTGACCTTGATGGTCTGCTCGTCACCGGTGGTCAGCTGGGCCGCTTGGACCTTGTTGTCACTGATCGCCTGGACGACCTGGCCGGTGTCCACCGTCTTGTAGCCCCCGGACGAGCCGACGACCTGCATCAACACGACCACGGCAAGGACGGCCAGCACGATCCACATGACCGGCCCACGGAAGTATCGCTTCACGTCCATCCATACGGAGCGGTGCCGCCCCGTCCCTCCTGCCATAGTGAGTTTGATAAGACAGTTCTTCTGACGGTACCCCAGCAATGGTGCCCGAAGCCGCATGGGACGGCTGGCGAACCCGTCTGCATGCTCCAACGGCGCGAGACCCGCCGGGGTTCCCGATCGTCCTGGAAGGTTCGGGCCGTCCGGCTGTCCGGCGCCGGCCGTCCGGCTCAGCCGCCGTAGACGTGCGGGGCGAGCGTGCCGACGAACGGCAGGTTGCGGTACTTCTCGGCGTAGTCGAGGCCGTAGCCCACGACGAACTCGTTGGGGATGTCGAAACCGACCCACTCCACGTCGATGGCGACCTTCGCGGCCTCCGGCTTGCGCAGCAGCGTGCACACCTTCAGCGAGGCGGGCTCGCGGGAGCCGAGGTTGGAGATCAGCCAGGACAGGGTCAGGCCGGAGTCGATGATGTCCTCGACGATCAGGACGTGCTTGCCCTTGATGTCGGTGTCCAGGTCCTTGAGGATCCGCACGACACCGGAGGACTGGGTGCCCGCCCCGTAGGAGGACACCGCCATCCAGTCCATGGTGAGCGGGGTGGACAGCGCCCGGGCGAGGTCGGCCATGACCATCACCGCGCCCTTGAGGACACCGACGATCAGCAGGTCCTTGCCCGTGTACTCCGCGTCGATCTTCGCGGCCAGCTCGGCCAGCTTCGCGTCGATCTCTTCCTTGGTGATGAGCACCTGCTTGAGGTCGGCACCCATGTCTTTCGCGTCCACCCGCATCACTTTCGGTCGTCCCACCGGCCGTCTCCGGACGCCCCGGCCGCGTGAGCGGCCCTCGTGGGGGCCGGGCGCACGGTCCGGTGGGAAGGTCCCGGATTCAGCCTTGCCGAATCACCAGTCTGCCACCCTGGCGCCGGGCGACGACTTTGCCGGGGAGGTTGATGGCTCCCTGACCGCGCCAGCCGGTGATCAGGCGGTCGACTTCCTCGATGTGCCGGGCGAACAGCGAACCGGCCGGGGCACCCGCCGCGATGGCGGCCCGGCGCAGGATCCGGCGCCGTACCGCGGACGGCAGGGCGTACAGCTTGGCGCACTGCAGGCCACCGGCGGCGTCCCGGACGGAGGCCTCGGCCCGGCCGGCCCAGGTGTCGAGGGCGTCGGCGTCGTCCCGGGAGAGCTGGGCCGTGCGGGCGAGCGCCTCGACGACGCCCTTGCCGAGGGCCTTCTCCAGCGCGGGCAGCCCCTCGTGCCGCAGCCGCGACCTGGTGTACGCCGGATCCGCGTTGTGCGGGTCGTCCCAGACCGGCAGGGACTGCACCATGCACGCCTTGCGGGCGGTCTGCCGGTCGAGCTGGAGGAAGGGGCGCCGGTAACGGCCGCCGGCCCCCGAGACCGCGGCCATGCCGGACAGGGAGCGGATGCCGGAGCCGCGGGCGAGGCCCAGCAGCACCGTCTCGGCCTGGTCGTCGCGGGTGTGGCCGAGCAGGACGGCGGCCGCCCCGTGGCGTACGGCGGCGGCGTCCAGGGCGGCGTAGCGGGCGTCCCGGGCGGCGGCTTCGGGGCCGTGGCCCCGGCCGACGCGCACGGCGGCGGACTCCACCGGGTCCAGGCCCAGCTCGCGCAGCCGCAGCACGACCTCCTCGGCGCGCAGGTCGGAGCCGGGTTGCAGGCCGTGGTCGACAGTGACGCCGCCCGCGCGGATGCCGAGTCTGGGGGCCTCGAAGGCGAGCGCGGAGGCCAGCGCCATGGAGTCGGCACCACCGGAGCAGGCCACGAGCACGAGCGGCGACGCGGGGCGCTCGCGGGGGCCGGGGGCGTCGGCGGTGCCGGGGGTGTCGGGGGTGGAGGTGTGCTCGGTGAGGATGTCGTGGAGGACGCGGCGGACCGCCAGGCGTATCGCCGCGACCGCAGGATGGGGACCCATTGTCCGGTTCCCTTCATGAAGTTTTTCGGGGGGAGCCCGAGGCTCGGTCACTCAGAGTGTGTAGATGGTGACAGAAACGGGCCGTTCCCCGAGCATTGCACGCCTACCCATGGCTCACGGTCCCTCGGACGGGTGATTGGAGGGGCGTTCGCCTGCCGTCGACCGGTTCCGGTGCGCGACGTCTCACACCACGTTCACATCTCGCTCCTGCGATGCACCCGCGCGATCCAGTCCGCCGGTTTGGCGATCTCCGACTTGGTGGGGAGGGTGTTCGGGGAGGTCCACACGCGGTTGAAGCCGTCCATGCCCGTCTCCTCGACCACGGCCCGCACGAAGCGTTCGCCGTCGCGGTACTGCCGCAGCTTGGCGTCCAGGCCGAGCAGCTTGCGCAGCGCGAGGTCCAGGCGCGAGGCGCCCTTGGCGCGCCGCTGCTGGAACTTCTCGCGGATCTCCCCCACGGTCCGCACGACGTCGGGGCCGACGCCGTCCATCACGAAGTCGGCGTGGCCCTCCAGCAGCGACATCACGGCGGTGAGCCGGCCGAGGATCTCCCGCTGGGCCGGGGTCTGCACCAGTTCCACCAGGGACCGGCCGCCGTCGTCCTCCTCGCCCTCGGGGCGCCCCCCGGCGAGGCTCTGGGCGGCCTCGCGGACGCGTTCCAGGACGGTCATCGGGTCGACCTCGGTCTCGGCGAGGAATGCCTGGATCTCGCCCTCCAGGTGGTCCCGCAGCCACGGCACGGCGGAGAACTGGGTGCGGTGGGTCTCCTCGTGCAGGCACACCCACAGCCGGAAGTCGTGCGGCTCCACGTCGAGTTCGCGCTCGACGTGCACGATGTTCGGGGCGACGAGCAGCAGCCGGCCGCCGCCGTTCTCGCCGGCCGGCAGGTCGCGGGTGGCGGGGGCGAAGGTCTCGTACTGGCCGAGGACGCGGGAGGCCAGGAAGGACAGCAGCATGCCCAGTTCCACGCCGGTGACCTTGCCGCCGACGGCGCCGAGGACGGCCCCGCCGGTGCTGTTGCCGCGCCGCTCCTGCATCTTGCCGAGCAGGGGCTTGAGCAGTTCGCGGAAGCCCGCGACGTTGGCCCGCACCCAGCCGGGGCGGTCGACCACGAGGACCGGGGTGTCGTGGGTCTCCTCGGTGCCCAGCCCGGTGAAGCCCCGGACGTGCCCCTCGGAGGCCTTGGCGTGCCGGCGAAGCTCCGCGACGACGGCCCGGGCCTCGTCGCGGCTGACTTCTGGGCCCGGCCGCACGAGCCGGGTCGCGGTCGCCACCGCGAGATTCCAGTCGACCATCCCGGAAGAAGCACCGATGCTCGTCATGCGTCAACGGTACGTGAGCGGTCCCGCTTCGGGCAGGGCGTGGCGCCCGGGGCCCGGCCGGGCCCGGCCCCGGGCGGCCGGATCAGCGGGACGCCGTCAGGGCCGTCGCCGCCCGGTCCAGGGCCGCCCGGGCCGCCGTGGCGTCGGCCGTCCCCGACGCCAGGAAGGCGAAGCCCAGCACCCGGCCGTCGCGGGTGACCGCCGTCCCGGCCAGCGTGTTCACCCCCGTGAGCGTGCCGGTCTTCGCCCGGACGATGCCGGCCGCGCCGTCGGCGTACCGGCCGCTCAGCGTGCCCGTGAACCCGGCCACCGGCAGGCCGGTGAGGGTGGGCCGCAGCTCGGGGCGGGCCGGGTCGGCGGCCGTCAGGAGCAGGCGGGTCAGCAGGTGCGCGGTGAGCCGGCCGTCGCGGTCGAGACCGCTGCCGTCCTCGAAGCGGGCGCCCTTCAGCGGCAGGCCCAGCTTCTTCAGCTGGGCCCGGATCGCCCGGCCGGCCCCGCCGAAGTCGGCGCGTTCGCCGGCCGCGCGGGCGGTGTGGCGGGCCAGGGCCTCGGCGATGTCGTTGTCGCTGTCGGTCACCATCCGCTCGACCAGGGCGGACAGCGGCGGCGACTGGACCGAGGCGAGGGTCCGCGCGCGCCCGGTCGCCCTCCCCGGCGCGGGGTCCGTGGTCCCGATGCCGTGCCCGTTCAGGAACCGCGCGAACTGCCGGGTGGCGTCCGCCGCCGGGTCCGCCGCCCGCGGCGCGGGCCCGCTGGTCGAGCCGTCGGTGCGGGCCTCGTCCACCATCAGGGCGCTGACGGGGGCGATGTTGTCGTTGACCCCGATGGGGTGAAGTTCCGGCCCCGCGAACAGGGTGGTGTCGTACGCCGGCGTCACCTTGCGCACGCCGCGCTCCTTCAGGGCGGCCGCGGTGCGGGCGGCCAGGGTGCGCAGACCGGCCTGGCCCGCGCTGTCCTCGCGGGCCGTGAGGGTGGGGTCGCCGCCGCCGACCAGCACCAGCTTCCCGGTGGCGGGGTCGTAGGCGGTGCGGGTGGTGAGGCGGTGGTCGGCGCCCAGGGCGGACAGGACGGCGACGGCGGTGGCGATCTTCGTGGTGGAGGCGGGGACGAGCGCCTTGTCGGCCCCGCTGCCGTAGAGGCGCTCGCCGGTGGCCAGGTCGACGACCACGGCGCCCCGGCGGTCGCCGAGCGCCGGGGCGGCCAGCAGCGGGTCCAGCACGCCGGCGAGGTCCCGGCCGGCCGGCGCCGGCCGGACCGCGTTCCCGGCGCCGCCGAGGCCGGTGAGGACCGAGGCGGCGCTCGGCGCGGGCCGCGGTGCGCCGGCCAGGCCCGGGCCGACGCCGTGATCTGCGCCACCCGCGCCGTCCTGGGCGGCGGCCCGGTCCCGCTCCGCCGTACGCTGGCCGGAGGAGTCCCAGGGTCCCGCGGCCGTCACCACACCGGCGGCCAGCACGAGGCCCGCGGTGGCGGCGACCGCGGTGTACGGCCACGGGTTCACCCCCACCCTTGTGACCTGCGGTTTCGTGGCCGACGCCCACCGGGTGACCCGGGGGGCGGTGGCCGCGCGAGCCCGGGCGAGACGGGGACGTACGGCGTTCGCGAACCGCGCCACATGCGGTCTCGCGGCCCGCCAAGGCCTCAGCTCGGCCACGACCACCAGCCCCTTTCGCGATCACACAGCTGCGTGAGGGACACTTAACCACCAGAACTGTGTGCTGATCATGGAGGAGCCACCGGTGGAGTTCGACGTCACGATCGAGATCCCGAAGGGTTCGCGCAACAAGTACGAGGTGGACCACGAGACCGGACGCATCCGCCTGGACCGCCGCCTGTTCACGTCGACCAGCTACCCGGCCGACTACGGCTTCGTCGAGAACACCCTCGGCGAGGACGGCGACCCGCTGGACGCGCTGGTCATCCTGGACGAGCCGACGTTCCCCGGCTGCCTCATCCAGTGCCGGGCGATCGGCATGTTCCGGATGACCGACGAGGCCGGCGGCGACGACAAGCTGCTGTGCGTGCCGGCCCACGACCCGAGGGTGGAGCACCTGCGCGACATCCACCACGTGTCCGAGTTCGACCGGCTGGAGATCCAGCACTTCTTCGAGGTCTACAAGGACCTGGAGCCCGGCAAGTCCGTCGAGGGCGCCAACTGGGTGGGCCGGACCGAGGCCGAGGCCGAGATCGAGCGGTCCTACAAGCGGTTCCAGGAGCAGGGCGGTCACTGAGACCCCGTGTTCCGGGTAGGCGGGCCGCACGCGTGCGCGTGCGGCCCGTCCGCGTGTCTGTGCGCATACTGAGGCCGTTGGGTGTGTCGTACAGGGAGTGCTGTCGCAAGTGACGGAGACGGAGGACCGCAAGCCGCAGTCGGACGAGGCCAGGACCATGTTCGACTCCGAGGTCACCTCAGAGTTCGCGATCCCCGCGGGGCTGGACGTGCCCCGGACGGGGAGCGAGCCGGAGACGACGTCCGAGTTCGCCGTGCCGGACGGGCTGGACGTCCCGGCGCCCCCCGCCGCCGAGTCCGAGGGGTCCGCGTTCAGCCGGCCGAGGACCTACAGCTCGCGCAGCGCGCCGGCCGCGTTCACGCCCGCGGGCGGGGTCCCCGCGGTCCGGCTCGTCAAGGACGCGCCCTGGCAGGACCGGATGCGCACCATGCTGCGGCTGCCGGTCGCCGAGCGGCCCGCGCTGGAGCCGGTGCAGAAGAACGAGGACGAGGGCGGTCCCGCCGTCCCGCGCGTGCTGGACCTGACCCTGCGTATCGGCGAGCTGCTGCTGGCCGGCGGTGAGGGCGCCGAGGACGTGGAGGCGGCGATGTTCGCGGTCTGCCGCTCCTACGGACTGGACCGCTGCGAGCCGAACGCCACCTTCACGCTGCTGTCGATCTCGTACCAGCCCTCGCTCGTCGACGACCCCGTCTCGGCGGCCCGCACGGTGCGCCGCCGGGGCACCGACTACACCCGGCTGGCGGCCGTCTTCCGGCTCGTGGACGACCTCAGCGACCCGGAGACCCACATCTCCCTGGAGGAGGCCTACCGGCGCCTCGCGGAGATCCGCCGCAACCGGCACCCGTACCCCACCTGGGTGCTCACCTCCGCGAGCGGGCTGCTCGCCGGCGCGGCCTCGGTGCTGGTCGGCGGTGACCTGGTCGTCTTCGTGGCCGCCGCGCTGGGCGCGATGCTCGGCGACCGGCTGGCCTGGCTGTGCGCGGGGCGCGGGCTGCCGGAGTTCTACCAGTTCACGGTGGCCGCGATGCCACCGGCCGCGATGGGGGTCGCGCTCACTCTGCTGCACGTCGACGTGAAGGCGTCCGCGGTCATCACCGGTGGGCTGTTCGCGCTGCTGCCCGGGCGGGCGCTGGTGGCGGGCGTGCAGGACGGGCTGACCGGTTTCTACATCACCGCGGCGGCGCGGCTGCTGGAGGTCATGTACTTCTTCGTGGGCATCGTCGCGGGCGTGCTGGTCGTGCTGTACTTCGGCGTCCAGCTCGGCGCCCAGCTCAACCCCGACGCGGCGCTGCACATCGCCGAGCGGCCCTGGCTCCAGATCGCCGCGTCCATGCTGCTGTCGCTGACCTTCGCGGTGCTGTTGCAGCAGGAACGGTCCACCGTGCTGGCGGTGACGCTCAACGGGGGCGTCGCGTGGAGCGTGTACGGGGCGATGCACTACGCCGGGGGCATCTCGCCGGTGGCCTCCACGGCGGTGGCGGCGGGGCTGGTGGGGCTGTTCGGGCAGTTGCTGTCGCGGTACCGGTACGCGTCCGCGCTGCCGTACACGACGGCCGCGATCGGGCCGCTGCTGCCGGGTTCCGCGACCTACTTCGGGCTGCTGTCGATCGCGCAGAACGAGGTGGACCCGGGGCTCGGGTCGCTGAGCAAGGCGGGGGCGCTGGCGATGGCCATCGCGATCGGGGTCAATCTGGGGTCGGAGATCTCCCGGCTGTTCCTGCGGGTGCCGGGCGGCGCCGCCGCGGGGCGGCGGGCCGCGAAGCGGACGCGGGGGTTCTGAGAGGCTCGTCCCCCGGCCCCCCGCACCCTCCGGAGCGCCTCAGTTCTGCCGGTAAGGGTCGTACGGGTACTGCTGCTGCGGGTGCTGCGGGGCGTACGGCTGCTGCTGCTGCGGGTGCTGCGGGGCGTACGGCTGCTGCTGGTAGCCCTGGTTGCCGTAGGCCTGGTTGCCGTAGGCCTGGTCGTCGTAGCCCTGGTGGCCGTGCCCCTGGTCGCCGTGGCCCTGCTGGTAGCCCTGGTCGCGCCGGTCGTCCGGCTCGATGCGGCGGAGCTGGGTCGTGGCGTCGTCCATCACGGGCTGGTGCGGGGCGTGGTGCTGGGGCTGGGGCTGGGGCTGCCGGGAGGCCTGCTGGGGCGGGTTCTTCTTGTTCTTCGAGCGGGCCCGCAGGAACTCGATGATGATCGGCAGGACCGAGACGAAGACGATCAGGATCAGGATCGCCTCGATGTTGTCCTTGACGAAGCCGATGTTGCCCAGCCAGGCACCGAGCATGGTCACGCCCGCGCCCCACAGAACGCCGCCGAGCACGTTGAAGATCAGGAAGGAGCGGTACCGCATGCCGCTGACGCCGGCGATGATCGGCGTGAACGTGCGCACGACGGGCACGAAGCGGGCCAGGACCAGGGACTTCGGGCCGTACTTCTCGAAGAACTCGTGGGCCTTGGTGACGTTCTCCTGCTTGAACAGGCGGGAGTCCGGGCGGGTGAAGAGCGACGGGCCGACCTTCTTGCCGAACATGTAGCCCGCCTGGTCGCCGAGGATCGCGGCGACGCAGATCAGCCCGATGGCCGCCCACAGCGGGAAGTCCAGCTGCTGGGAGGCGATCAGCAGACCGGCCGTGAACAGCAGCGAGTCGCCCGGCAGGAAGAAGCCGATGAGCAGGCCCGATTCGGCGAAGACGATGAGGAGCAGGCCCCAGATACCGAAGTTGTCCAGCAGATAATTCGGATCCAGCCAGCTCGGTCCGAGGGCAAGCGTCGTCACGGTTCCGGGCTCCTGAGGGTTCGGGAAGTACGGCGGTGCAATGCGGCCGGACAAAGCTATCAACGCAACGTGTCCGCCCCAGGTTCCACCGGTGCCTCCAGAATGCACTGTGAGCCGGCCACGACAAAGCTGTGGGGTCGCGGCCGTCCCGGCCCGGGCCCGGCGCCGGTGGCGCCGCCGCCGGGCCGGGACGCCGGCACGGCGTCAGGAGGAGTGCCGGGCCGCGTTCGCGGAGATGGCGTCCCTCAGGTGCTCGGCGAGGCCGGGGCGCAGGGCGTCGTAGTACGCCTTGAAGCGCTCGTCGGAGACGTACATGTCGCCCAGGCACCGGTGCATCTCGTAGCCGCACGCGTAGTACCAGCCGTTGATCTGCTGCCGGTGCTCCTCGGCCAGGTCCATGGCGCGCTCACCGGTGGGCGGCTCGCCGTCGGCCATCAGGGCGCCGTAGCGCTCGGCCCAGTCGGCCGACTCGGCCTGCATCCGCTGCCAGTCCTCCTTGGTGTGGTTCGCGGCGCGGCGCTGCGACTCGGCCCACGCCTCGGTGTCGCCCCAGCGGGCCTCCGCCTCCTCGGCGTGCTGCTCCGGGTCGTTGTCCCCGAAGACCTCGAACCGCTCCTCGGGTGTGAGATTGATCCCCATCCTGCGTGCCTCCATGGCCTGTTCCACGGCCGCCGCCATCTTCGTCAGCCTCTCGATCCGGGCGGTCAGCAGTTCGTGCCGGCGGCGCAGGTGCGCGCGCGGGTCCGCGTCCGGGTCGTCGAGCAGGGCGGCGACCTCGTCGAGCGGGAAGCCGAGCTCCCGGTAGAACAGGATCTGCTGCAACCGGTCGAGGTCGGCCTCGCCGTAGCGCCGGTGGCCCGCGTGGCTGCGCTCACCGGGCACGAGCAGGCCGATGGCGTCGTAGTGGTGCAGGGTGCGCACCGTGACCCCGGCGTACCCGGCGACCTGTCCCACGGAGTAGCTCACTTCCGCTCCTTTCTCGGTCGCCCTCCACGCTGAGCCCTCACGCCACGTCAGGTGCAAGCCCCGATCGGCGGGACAGGCCGTGGGCACGACCGGCCCCGGCTAGGCGGCGTCCTCGGGATGCCGCTCCCCCGTGGCGTACGGGTTCTCCTCGCCCTCGGCGAGCACGCCGACGAACGGCTCGCCCTCGCCCGCGAAGGTGTAGGCGCCGCCCTCGATCCGGCCGATCACGCCCCTGGCCCACTCGGCCTCGGCGTCGGCCGTGTGGAGCCACAGGTTCATGATCTCGCCGATGTGGCCCAGCGGCTCGGGGCCCTCCTGGGGCACGTAGTGGTCGGTGACGGTGCCGCGCCACTCCTCGATGCGCCGGATGCGCTCCTGGAGCAGCGCGACCGCCTCGTCCCTGGGCAGGTCGACCATGAAGCCGATGGCCGCCGACTTGACGTCGACCTTCTGGTCGTACGCGGTCAGCGCCTCCCGCAGGAGCGCGAAGTACTCCCGGTCGCCCGCCTCGGTGATCTCGTACTCGGTGCGCGGGGGGCCGCCCGCCGTGGACGGCGCGGTCTCGTGCGCGTGCAGCAGGCCCTGCTTGGCCATCTGCTTGAGCGCGTGGTAGATCGAGCCGGGCTTGGCGTTGGACCACTCGTGCGCGCCCCAGTACTCCAGGTCGTTGCGCACCTGGTAGCCGTGGGCCCGCCCGTGCTGGCGGACGGCGCCCAGCACCAGGAGACGGATCGCTGACATGGGGTCCAGGTTAGGCCGCCGCGCCGGGGCGCCCGGGCTCCACCCCGGTCGGTCCGGTCCGGGTGTTCCGGGGCATGCGGGCGTCAGAAGGGGAACGCGCTGCGTCCGTGCTGGACCGAGATCCACTTGAGCGTGGTGAACGCCTCCAGGGTGGTCTCGCCGTTCAGGCGCCCCAGACCGGAGTCCTTCTCGCCGCCGAACGGGACGAGCGGCTCGTCGTGCACGGTGCCGTCGTTCACGTGGAACATGCCGGTGTCGATGCGCTGGGCGAAGCGGACGCCGCGTTCGACGTCGGCGGTGTGCACGGCACCGCTCAGGCCGAAGGGGGTGTCGTTGACCAGCCGCACCGCCTCCTCCTCGCCGTCGAAGGGGACGAGGAGGGCGACCGGGCCGAAGATCTCCTGGCGGAGCAGTCCGGACCCGGCCGGTACGTCGGTCAGGACCGTCGGCTCGACCACGTTGCCGCGCGTCGCGCCGCGCAGCAGCGCGGTGGCGCCCTCGGCGACGGCCTGCTCGACCAGGGACGTGATCGCCTCGGACTGCGAGGAGTTGATCAGCGGGCCGATGACCGTCTCCCGGTCGCCCGGGTCACCGGCCTTGAGGCCCCTCGCTCTCGCGACGAACCTCTCGGTGAAGGCGTCGGCGACGGAGCGGTCGACCAGGATGCGGTTGGCGGCCATGCAGACCTGGCCCTGGTGCACGTACCGGCTGAAGACGGCCGCGTCGACGGCGTAGTCGAGGTCGGCGTCGTCCAGGACCACCAGCGCGCTGTTGCCGCCGAGTTCGAGGATCACCCGCTTGAAGTGCCGCGCGCAGACGGTGGCGACGTGGCGGCCCACCCGGTCGGAGCCGGTGAAGGAGATGACCCTGGGCACCGGGTGCTCCAGGAAGGCGTCGTTGATCTCCGCGACGTCGGTGACGACGACGTTGAGCACCCCGGCGGGCAGTCCCGCCTCCTCGAAGAGCCCGGCGATGACGGTGCCGCCGACGACGGGGGTGTCCTGGTGGGGCTTGAGGACGACGGCGTTGCCCAGGGCGAGGGCGGGGGCGACCGACTTCAGGGACAGCAGGAAGGGGAAGTTGAACGGGCTGATCACGCCGACGACGCCGACCGGGACGCGGTAGAGCCGGTTCTCCTTGCCGGGGTCCGGGGAGGGGATCAGGCGGTGCTCGGCGCGCGTCGTGAGGCTCACGGCCTCACGCAGGAACTCCTTGGCGAGGTGCAGTTCGAAGGCGGCCTTCACGCGCGTGCCGCCCAGTTCGGCGATGATCGCCTCGGTGAGCTCCGTCTCCCGGTCCTCGACCAGCCGCAGCATCTTCTCCAGGACGGCGCGGCGGGCGTGCGGCCCGGCCGCGGACCAGTCCCGCTGGGCGCGGGCGGCGGCGCGGTAGGCCTGATCTATCTCGTCGACCGTGGCTATGGTGATCGAGGCCAGCTTCTCACCGTCGTAGGGGTTGACGTCGATGATGTCCCAGGAACCGGTGCCCGGGCGCCACTCGCCGTCGATGTACTGCTGAGCCAGGTCGGTGAAGTAGGACGACATGTGACCCCTCGATCCCCGCGGTACGGCAGTGCCTGATCAGGCGTCATCGTACTGGCGCGACAAGGGAGTTGGGGTCACTCCGCGGCAAGCCCTCAGGAGAGCTGGAGCAGCCCGCGCAGCAGGTCCCGGCTCTCGGCCGGCCCCGGGCTGTCCCGCTGGAGCTCCTCCAGCGCCTTCTCGTACTGGGCGACGTCCTCCGCCTTGTCCAGGTAGAGCGCGCTGGTGAGCTGCTCCAGGTAGACCACGTCCGACAGGTCGGACTCCGGGAAGCTGAGGATGGTGAAGGCACCGGACTCGCCGGAGTGGCCGCCGAAGCTGAACGGCATGATCTGGAGCCGGACGTTGGGCCGCTCCGAGAAGTCGATCAGGTGCTGGAGCTGGCCGCGCATCACCTCGCGGTCGCCGTAGGGGCGGCGCAGGGCGGCCTCGTCGAGGACGATGTGGAAGTCCGGGGCGTTCTCGGAGACCAGGTGTTTCTGCCGCTCCAGCCGCAGCGCCACGCGCTTCTCCACGTCGGCGTCGCTCGCGCCCTTCATGCCGCGCCGGACGACGGCACGCGCGTACGCCTCGGTCTGCAGCAGTCCGTGCACGAACTGCACCTCGTACACCCGGATCAGGGACGCCGCGCCCTCCAGGCCCACATAGGTCGGGAACCAGCTGGGCAGGACGTCCGAGTAACTGTGCCACCAGCCCGCGACGTTGGCCTCTCTGGCCAGCGACACCAGTGACGTCCGCTCCGTCTCGTCCACGATCCCGTACAGCGTCAGCAGGTCCTCGACGTCCCTCGTCTTGAAGCTCACCCGGCCCAGCTCCATCCGGCTGATCTTCGACTCGGAGGCGCGGATGTGGTATCCCGCCGCCTCGCGCGTGATGCCGCGCGCCTCTCGCAGTCGCCTGAGTTGCGAGCCGAGCAGCATGCGCCGCACCACCGATCCGGGCTCTCCCGCGCTCACGTTCCAGCCTCCCCAACCGTCTTCAGGGCCCGCAGTCTGCCACTAAAACACTCCGAGCTGTACTCGTCCGATTACACAGACGGGAAGAAGCCACGCGTCCGAAGCAGGGGCAAAGGGGTCCGGCACAAGGAGAAGGCAAGTGCGCGGCGTGAAGATGGCGGAAAAAATGACCCACAAGTGGTACGCGAACGTCCAATTCGGTCGCGTGCACGTGCATCTGCCCTTGCATCTGCTGTACGCATCCGAAACCATGGTCCCGCGCCACCGCTGCATCGCAACGACCGCGAACTCCCGGGGGAGTGCCTCGCATGGGGACGAATGGATCGACCATGCTCGAGCCTTTACGGCAGGGCCTTCCGCCGCTGGATCCCACGGCCGTGTCCAACGCCGCCTCCTGCGCCCTGCCCGCCCGCTACGAAGCGGTGCGCGAGGCACGCCAGTTCACTCGCAGAACACTCGACCAGTGGGACGCGGGGCACCGTTTCGACGATGTCTGCCTGGTGGTCTCCGAGCTGGTCACCAACGCCCTGCGGCACGCCCTGCCGGCCGTCGCCCCGCGCCCGGCCCGGGGCGGCGAGCACGAGCCGCCGCAGGTGCGGCTGCACCTGATGCGCTGGACCGAGCGGCTGGTGTGCGCGGTGCGCGACCCCAGCAACGACAGTCCGGTCGCGCGCGAGGCCGACGACTTCTCGGCGGAGTCCGGACGCGGGCTGTTCCTCGTCGACTCCTTCTGCGACAGCTGGGGCTGGCATCCGCTGGCCGGCACGCTGAGCGGCAAGGTCGTCTGGGCGATGTTCCGGCTCCCCTCGGACGTCCGGTTGCGGCCCGAGGGGTGACCCGCCCCGGCACCTTGGGGTGCCGGGGCGCTACGCGCGTCACGGCCGGTCCCTCCGGAGCGGTCCCGCACCGCCGGTACGGTGCCGCGCGCGCTCAGCCCGCTATCAGGTGGTCGAACTCGCCGTCCTTCACACCCAGGAGCATCGCCTCGATCTCCGCACGCGTGTAGACGAGGGCCGGCCCGTCCGGGAAGTTCGAGTTGCGCACCGCCACTCTGCCGCCCGGCAGCCGCGCGAACTCCACGCAGGATCCCTGCGAGTTGCTGTGCCGGCTCTTCTGCCAGGCCACCCCGCGCAGCTTCGTGGCGGCCATGCCGTTGTGCACGCCGGGCGCACCGGCGCCATGGCGCACGTCACCGTCGTACACGTCACCGTCGTACACGTCGTGATCCACAGGTCGCTCCCCGGTGGTGCACTGGCTGGTGTGGCCATAGATGCAATGGTCAACTGAGGCGG
This sequence comes from Streptomyces cinereospinus, assembly GCF_042430725.1. Classification (NCBI taxonomy): domain Bacteria; kingdom Bacillati; phylum Actinomycetota; class Actinomycetes; order Kitasatosporales; family Streptomycetaceae; genus Streptomyces; species Streptomyces cinereospinus. Next base: position 35,422 of record NZ_JBHMCY010000015.1, read on the forward strand.
ATCATAGCTCTGTTCATGTGCAGATGCATGGGCAGATGCACGTGCACGGGGGGTGTTCCTGTGGTTACAGCTTTGACGGACGCTTTACGAGAAACGTTCCTGCGTCTGCCCCAGGGATCGCATGACATGCGACCGCCATCCCCCGTCCATGATCTTCCACGCCATCGACTGCGCCGGATCGTCCGGATCGAATCCTTCGTGCACCAGGAACAGACGCGTTCCGCGCCCTTCCTGTTCCAGCGTCCACGCAATGGTCCGGTCGGCGGGGTGGGCCGGATCGGCGTCCGCCCACCGGACGCGCGGCATCCGCTCGGCCTCCAGGGCGAGCACGCTCACCACCACGACGCCGGAGAAGCCGGTGTCCGGCCGGGGCACGGACGTCGTCCGGCAGCGGTGGCCGACCTCCGGCCGGAAGTCCCGTGAACCCGGAGTCTGCCACGGCGCCGGCAGCTCGGGGCCGGTCAGCGCCCGCCGGAGACGGGCGGGCGGGTGCGGGGAGAACCGCTCGACACGGATGGCCGTGAGGTCGTCATCGCCTGCGGCGTGGGGCGGGGTGCTCGTGTCGGTCCATCGTCGGGGATGCGGTCCAGCAGATCACCGAGGCCCGTCAGCCGTGCGCGCCGGAAGCGCTCGTACGAATGGAGCCGCTCCCGTACGTCGGCGGGCGGAGCCGCCTGCGGACGGCGGATGCGCTGCCGACCGGCACGCCGCTCGGAGACCAGCCCCGGCGTCCCGGAGCACCCTCAGATGCTCAAAGAGGCTGGGCCGGCGCATGGCGAAGTGGCCGGCCGGGGCCTGGACGGGCTGCGGCCCGCCGTCGCGCAGCAGCCGCGGCACCTCGCGGCGGGTGGCGTTGGCGAGCGCGGCGAGAACACGGCCGGCGGTGTCGGCGGCACCCGTCCCGGCCCCGGTGGTGCTCATGGCGTCGTCAGAGGCCTTCCTTCTCCGTCAGCAGCATCGGACCGTTGCCGTCCGGGTCCCGGAAGGCGGCCGGCCGCCCCCGCGGGTGGTCGTCCGGGCCGTCCACCTGGACGCCCGCCGCGGCCGGCCGTGCGCGGTCGGCGTCCGCATCGGCCGTGGCCAACATGATCCCCCGGGCGGAACCGGGCCGGAAACCGCCCGTGCCGGGACCGGAGAGCGTGAAGGCGGTCTGCGCGCCGCGCGGGGCCGCCCGGAGCCGGCGGCATGGCGGCGTCTCCAGGCCGGCGGTGCCCTCGAAGCCGAGCACCTCCGTGCAGAAGCGCTGGGCGCGGTCCTGGTCGGCGACGGGGAGGGCGGCGAACGAGGCGTGCGTGCGGTGCGAGGGGATGCTCATGGCGCCCGCACCGGGTAGGCGTTTTCCTACGCGCCGAACGTAGGGAAACGCCCACCCATGTCCTTCGACCAGGCACGTCGTTGTGGCGACCGAGGTCGACCGAGGTACGGCGACGCGCGGGTCAGACCTCCAGGAAGGTGTCGAAGGCGGGCGGCAGCCGCTCCCAGGCGGCCCGCCCGGCGGCGTACTCCGCGTCGGTGAGCAGGCAGGACTCCAGCACGTCGGCGAGCGTCTCGCGGTCGAGGCCGGGGGACGTGAAGACCAGGTGCTGGCAGCGGTCGCCGTGCTCCGGGTGCCAGTCCAGCGCGGCGGCGGCCCGCCGCACCGGCGGCACCATGTCCCAGGCGGCGTCGGGCAGCGAGGCCAGCCACGGGCCCGCGCTCTCCACGCACAGGGCGCCCCCGGCGGCGTCCCAGTGCAGCAGGGTGTCCGGCCGGTCGGCGAGCCAGAACCGGCCCCGGCTGCGCGCGGCGGCGCAGGTCAGGTCCTCCAGCGCCCGGTGGAGCCGCTCCGGGTGGAAGGGGCGGCGCCGGTGCCAGACGAGGGTGGAGACCCCGTGCGCGTCGGCCTCGGTGGGCAGCAGGGCGCAGGCCGGGTGCTGGGCCGCCGCGGCGGCCTCCACGTCGAAGCCGGCCAGGGCGGCGTGAGCGAGGGCGGAGTGCGCGCCGGGCACGCCCCGCGCGCCCGGGACCGCGCCCACCGACCGGGCGCGGGTCGCGCCGGCCTCGCCCGTCGCACCGGCTCCGCCGGCCGCACCCGCCTCGCCCGCCGGACCGCGGTGTGCGAGGAAGACCTGACGGGCCGTGGGATGCAGCTGGGCCAGCAGCTCGCGGTCCTCCTCGTCGGCCTCCGGGGAGTCAAGGACGGCGAGGACGGGGGCGTACTCCAGCTGCCGGGCGAAGGTGTCGGCGACGGTGCGCCGGTCGGTGGCGGCCGCGGCGAGACCGCCCTCGGCGAGGTCGTCGCCGTTGCCGAGGTACGGCAGCAGCAGCGCGGGGTCGACGGCGGTGATCACGCCGGTGACCGTGAGTCCGCCGGACGCCACCACCTCGGCCATCGCCTTCGGCTCGACGGAGTCCCACAGCTCGACGACCGCGAGCGGGGTGCCGCCGGCGTCCGCGAGCCGCCGCAGCTCGGGCACCAGGTCCGCGCGCAGCGCACAGCACGCGCAGTCGTTGACGAGGGGTGTCTCGCCGGCGTCCCGGAGGCCGCCGGCGTCGCGGACGGTCCGCACGACCGTGCCGGCCGCGGCCGTGGCCAGGTCGTGGTGGAGCACGACACTGCCGGGCACGTCGGCGAGCAGCCGCTCGACGGTGGCCCTGCGGGCGTCGGCGTGCAGCCCGCCGACGATCACGACGGAGAGCTCGGACATCGACTAGCCCCGCTTCCGGTACCAGCGTTCGAAGCGCTCGACGCGTCCGGCGGTGTCCAGGACGCGGGCGGTGCCGGTGCAGAAGGGGTGGCTGACGTCGGAGATCTCCACGTCGACCACCGGATAGGTGTGTCCGTCCGCCCACTCGACGGTCTTCTCGCCGGTCAGGGTGGAACGGGTGAGGAAGGCGTGGCCGGCGGCACGGTCACGGAAGACGACGGGGCCGTAGTCCGGGTGGATTCCCTTGCGCATGGCGGTGGCTCAGCGCTCCTCTCGGAAGTCGACGTGCCGGCCGGCGACCGGGTCGTACTTGCGCAGGATCATGCGGTCCGGGTCGTGGCGGCGGTTCTTGCGGGTGACGTACGTGTAGCCGGTGCCGGCGGTGGACCGGAGTCTGACGACGGGGCGGAGTTCGTTGCGTGCCATGCTGGTACCTTACTGAAAATGAATTCCATTTACGACACACTCACGGAGAGGTACGTCACCCATGTCCGCCCACTGCATGCTGACCGGCGCCCGCCCGGGCTTCGGCAACCGCGTCTCCCACTCCCACCGGCGCACCCCGCGCCGCTTCGACCCCAACGTCCAGACCAAGCGGTACTGGCTGCCCGGCGAGGGCCGGTACGTGCGGCTGCGGCTGAGCGCCAGGGGGATCAGGACCGTCGACGCGATCGGCGTCGAGGCGGCGGTGGCGCGCATCCGCGCCCGCGGAGTGCGGATCTGATGGGGGTGCGGGTCTGAAGGGGGTGCGGGTCTGAAGGGGGTGCGGGTCTGATGGCCAAGAAGAGCAAGGTCGCGAAGAACGAGAGGCGCCGGGAGATCGTCGCGCGGTACGCCGCCCGGCGGGCCGAGCTGAAGGAGATCGTCCGGCGGCCCGCGTCGACGGAGGCGGAACGGCTGGCCGCCCAGCGGGAGTTGCGGGCCCAGCCGCGCGACGCGAGCGCCACGCGCGTCCGCAACCGGGACCAGGCGGACGGGCGGCCGCGCGGATACCTCCGGGCGTTCGGGCTGTCCCGGGTGAGTCTGCGGGGGCAGGCGCACGCGGGGTATCTGCCGGGGGTGCGGAAGTCGTCCTGGTAGGCCGGGTTACGGGCTGGTGGCTTGCTGCGGTCGTACGGCTGTAGGGCTGTTTGATCGTGAGGCTGTAGGGCTGTGTGGTCGTAGGGCTGTGTGGTCGTAGGGCTGTGTGGTCGTAGGGCTGTGTGGTCGTCGGACGTGCGACCTTCGAGCTATGTGGTCGTCGGACATGTGGTCTTGGCACTGTGCGGTCGTCGGGCTGTGTGGTCGTGCGACAGTGCGGCTGTACGGCGATGTGTCCGTACGAAGGTGTGGCCGTACGGCGATGTGTCCGTACGAAGGTGCGGCCGTACGGCGATGTGTCCGTACGGCTGTACGGCGATGTGGCTGTACGGCGATGCGGTCATACGGCAGTGAGGCCGTGCGGTCATGCGGCTGCACAGTGGTGCCGCGTGTGCGGCGATCGGCTACCGGCTCGTCCCTGGGGGCATGCAGTGACTTCCGCGACGACTTCGGCTCGGACGCGGAGCCGCCGGGCGCCGCTCCGACCAGTTCCCGTCCCGGTCCCGGTCCCGGTTCCCGTGCCGGCGCGGGTACGTCGCCGGCGGGTACCGGCGGGGGCGGCGGTTCGCCCTCCGCGCCCGCCGGAGGGCTGGAGGGCAGCTGGCCGGCCACCAGCGAGGGCCAGGCGGTGGCGCTGGTGGTCACCGACGCGCACGCCGGGTTGTTCGCCACCGACGGGACCATGTGCAGCGGAAGCACGGGCGAGGCGTCGGGCCGCCGGACGATCCGGCTCACCTGTACGAAGGCCGAGGACGACCGCGGCACCGGCACGGTCGACTCCGTCAGCGCCACGACGTTGAAGGTGACCCGGGACGGCGGTCTCGGCACGGAGACGTACACCCGGGCCGAGGGCGGGAAGCTGCCGTCCGGGTCGCCCACGGCGGGACTCGGTTCGTGACCTGAGCCGGTCGGGGCGGGCCGGGTGACCGCGCGGCGGGGTCGTACGTGATGATCCAGGGGCATCGTCACGAACCCAGGGGATCCACTCATGCGTGCCACATCGCTCACCCTCGGCTCCACCGCTCTCGCCGCCACCCTCCTGCTGACCGCCTGCGGGGGTGGTGACGGCGGCGGCGAGGCCGGTGACGACGGCCGGGACACCACCACCGCCTGCGCGCTCGGCGAGGTCGGCGTCGAGGTCGGCCCCGCCAACGCCGCGCCCGTCGCCGGGGACACCGGCAACATCCCCGTCACCGTCACCAACCAGGGCGCCGAGTGCACCCTGGACGGCTTCCCCGCCGTCGGACTGCGGGGCGACGGCGGCTCCGCGGACGTACCGGCGGACAAGGCGGCGACGGCGCAGAGGCTGACGCTGGCCGCGGGCACGCCGGCGACGTTCACGCTCACGTACGTGCGGGGTGCGGAGGGCGGCGACGGCGGCCTCGCCGCGACGACGATGCGGATCGGCCTGCCGGGCGGGTCGGAGACGCGGAGCTTCCCGTGGTCGTACGGTCCGGTCGCGCTCGGCGCGGGCGGTGCGCCGGACGCCTCGGTGGGGGCGTTCCAGCGGGCCGGCGACTGAGCGTCAGTCCAGCCGGCGGCGGGACCGGACCTCGGCCCGGTCGGCCGCACGCGACCCCTCAGTCCAGCCCGCCGCGTCGGTCACTCCGCGCATCCGGGTCGTGGTCGTCTCCGGGAACATGTGCTCCACGCGCTCGGTGACCGCGACCTCGCGGGAGGCCAGGACCGGGAGCAGGCCGCCGCCCCCGTGGGCCTCGGTGGCGTCGCCGGCGGCCTCTGCGGCGGCCTGCCGGGCGGCCTCCTCGGCGGCGGAGGCGAGGCGGGTGCCGATGCGGTGGGCGTACGCGGCGAGGAAGGACTGCCGGAAGGTCCTGGTGCGTTTGCGGCCGCCCGCGCGCTGGGCGGCCTCGGCCTTCGTCATCGCGGTCGTGGCCTGGACGAGGAGCGAGGTGTAGAGGAGTTCGACCACTTCCAGGTCGGGCTCGAAGCCGACGACGGTGGAGAAGCCGAGGGGCTCGTTCCACACCGCGCGGCAGTGGTTGGCGGACGCGACCGCGTCCAGCAGGACCGCCTTGGCCTGCTCGTACGGCTGGTCGACGCCGATCCGCCAGGCCGCCGGCCCGTCCCCGCCGTGCGTCTGCCCGGCGAGCAGCGCCTCGTCGATGCTGTGCCGCGCCATCAGCTCCTGCGCCTTGGCGCTGAGCGCCTCCGCCTCGTCCGGGAACCCGGTCGCCTCGGCCTTCGCCAGCAGGGCGCGGATCCGGGCGAGCATGCGGGACTCGGGCCTGCCGCCGGCGGGCGGCGGGGACGGCGTCTCGTCCAGCGGTTCGAGGGTGGGCAGGCGGAGCAGGAGGCGGTAGAGCTCCAGGACGGCGCCGGCGTGCGTGAAGCGGTCCGTGCGGGCGGGGGCGGCGGACGGCGCTTCGGCGAGCCGGGCCAGCTGCGCCGCCCAGCGGGGGCCGCGCGGACGGTCGTGCGGCGCTTGTTCGAGGATCAGGGCGGTGACGAGGCGTTCGTGCACGTCGTCGAGTTCGCGGCGGACGATCCGTACGACGTCGGCCGGCTGCCAGCCCCGCCGCCAGGCCCCGGCGACGTACTCCAGCCCGCGCCGGGTGAGTTCCGCGTCCGCCGCCGGGTCGGCCGCGAGGAGGGACGCGCCGGTGTCGAGGGCGGCGTGGTCGTCGTCGGCGGCGTAGAGGGCGGCCTGGAAGGCGCGGTCGACGGTGCTGGTGTCCACGGGGGAATCGTGTCATGCGCCGCTACGGGCACTGTCAACTCAGAGTTGACACCCCTCGACTGTCAACCTACGGTTGACACATGGCGACGAACCCCGAGATCACGTCATCCATCCGTCTCGACGACCTCATCGCGGCCATCAAGAAGGTCCACGACGAGCCCCTCGACCAGCTTCAGGACGCCGTACTCGCCGGGGAGCACCTGGGCGATGTGGCCGACCACCTGATCGGCCACTTCGTGGACCAGGCCCGGCGTTCCGGCGCGTCCTGGACGGACATCGGCAGGAGCATGGGCGTCACCCGGCAGGCCGCGCAGAAGCGGTTCGTGCCGAAGGAGTCCACGGACCTGGACCCCGCGCAGGGCTTCAGCCGCTACACCCCGCGCGCGCGGCAGGTGGTCATGGCCGCGCACGAAGCGGCCAGGGCGGCCCACCACTCCGAGGGCCTGCCCGCGCACCTGGTCCTCGGCCTGCTCACCGAACCGCAGGCGCTGGCCGCGCAGGCCGTCACCGCGCAGGGCGTCTCCCTGGACGCGGTCCGCGAGGCGGCGACGGCCGCGCTCCCGCCGGCCGCGCAGGAGGGCCCGGACCTCGTCCCGTACGCCACGGACGCCAAGAAGGTGCTCGAACTCACCTTCCGTGAGGCCCTGCGCCTCGGCCACCACCACGTCGGCACCGAGCACCTGCTGCTCGCACTGCTGGAGTTCGAGAACGGCGAGGGCCCGCTGTCCGGCCTCGGCATCACCAAGGCGGGGGTGGAGGAGTTCGTCGTACAGGCGCTGGCGAAGCTGGTGCGGGAGCCGGAGGGAGACGCGGCGGAGCCGGCGGGCGGGGGCGGTTGAGCGCGGGTCCCCCCGGGCGGCGGGCCGGGGCGGTTGAGCGCCGGTCCCCCCGGGCGGCGGGCCGGGGCGGTTGAGCGCGGGTCCCCCCGGGCGGCGGGCGGCGGTCCCGGACAGCGGACGGCGGTTCGGACAGCGGACGGCGGTCCCGGGCGGCGGACGGCGGCGCGTTGTCAGACCCTGGTGCGACACTCGCGAGCATGGCCGACCGGTGGGCGCTCGCTCCGGCCGAGGACGGCGGCGTGGAGGTCGCCCCCCTCGGTCCCGACGGGCTGCCCGCCGGGCCGGTGCGGCGGGAGGGGGACCTGGCGGAGGCCGTGCGCAGCCGTCCGTACGTCACGCGATGGGTGTGGCGCTCGACCCCCGAGGTGTACCCGACGCTGCTCGCCACGGGGGTGCGAGTGGAGCGGTGCTACGACATCGAGGACGCCGAGACCCTCCTGCTCGGCCACGAGGGGCGGCACGGCGAACCCCGTTCGGCCGCCGCCGCGCTCGCCCGGCTGCGCGGCGGCCCCGTGCCGCCCGACCCCCCGCCGCGCCCCGCCGCACCGGGCGCGCAGTCCCCGCTGTTCGAGCCCCCGGGCACGCACGTCCCGCTCGAAGACCTGGTCACCGTGTACGCCGAGCAGCAGCGGCGGCACGACCGGGCCGCGCACCCCGACCGGATGCGGCTGCTGACGGCCGCCGAGTCGGCGGGCATGCTGGTGGCGGCCGAGCTGAACCGCACGGGGGTGCCCTGGCGCGCGGACGTGCACCGCGAGGTGCTGCACGAACTGCTCGGCGAGCGGTACGCGGGCGGCGGTGAGCCGCGCCGGCTGGCCGAGCTGGCGGACGAGGTGTCCGCCGCGTTCGGGCGCCGGGTGCGGCCCGATCTGGCGGCCGAGGTGATCAAGGCCTTCGCGCAGGCCGGGATCAGGATGGGTTCCACTCGACGGTGGGAGATCGAGCGCGTCGACCATCCGGCGGTGAAGCCGCTGCTGGAGTACAAGCGGCTGTACCGCATCTGGGTCGCCCACGGCTGGTCCTGGCTTCAGGACTGGGTGCGCGACGGGCGGTTCCGGCCGGAGTTCCTGGCGGGCGGCACGGTCACCGGCCGCTGGGTGACCAACGGCGGGGGCGCCCTGCAGATCCCGAAGGTGATCCGGCGCGCCGTGGTCGCCGACCCCGGCTGGCGGCTGGTCGTCGCCGACGCCGACCAGATGGAGCCGCGCGTCCTCGCGGCGATCTCGCGCGACCCGGGCCTGATGGAGGTGGCCGGCCGCGAGAGCGACCTGTACCAGTCCGTCTCCGACCGCGCCTTCTCCGGCGACCGCGACCAGGCCAAGATCGCCGTTCTCGGCGCGATCTACGGCCAGACCTCCGGGGACGGCCTGAAGAACCTCGCCGCCCTCAGACGCCGCTTCCCCCGGGCGGTGGCCTATGTCGACGAGGCGGCCCGCGCGGGTGAGGAGGGGCGGCTGGTGCGCACCTGGCTGGGCCGTACCTGCCCGCCGGCCGCCGGATCGGGCCAGGACCCGGCGGAGGAGGCGGGACTTCCGCAGGACGCGTCCCCGGACGCCGCCGGCGGTCGGGAGGGGCTTCCCGGCCACACCTCCACCGGTGCCCGCGCCCGCGGCCGCTTCGCCCGCAACTTCGTCGTCCAGGGCAGCGCAGCCGACTGGGCCCTGCTGCTGCTCGCCGCGCTGCGCCGCGCCTGCGCGGACCTGGCGGCCGAGCTGGTCTTCTTCCAGCACGACGAGGTGATCGTGCACTGCCCGGCCGAGGAGGCCGACGCGGTCGTGGCGGCGATCCGGGAGGCGGCGGCGCTGGCCGCCCGGCTGACGTTCGGGCAGACGCCGGTGCGGTTCCCGTTCACGACGGCGGTGGTGGAGTGCTACGCGGACGCGGAGTGACCGGCGGCGGGGCCGGGGCCGGGGCCGGCGGGGACCAGGGACCGCAGTTCGGTGACGACCGCGCGCTCGTCCGTTCCGTCCAGGTCGGCGAGCGCGGCGCGCCACGCCCGGTGCGCGTCGTCCTCGCGCCCCCCGGTCGCGCAGCAGCAGGCGCGTACGTCGCGTCACTCGGGGGAGTGTCGCCGCCGCGGCCGGATCGGGGATGCCCACGGGCCCCGGTCGTCAGAGGTGGATCAGAGGTGAACGACGAGGGCCCGCGTCCGCACGCGTTCGGGACGCACACCGGTGCCCCAAGACCCCGGGACCTCGGTGGGCCCCGGGACCTCCGTGGGCCCCGGGGCTCAGCGGCCGTCAGGGCCGCCGCGACGCCCGGGCGAGCCCGTCGGCCGCGTCGGGGAGCGCATCCCCGCCTGCCGCCGCCGGCCGCCAGATGGTGCTCCGCAGGTCCGAGCCGCGGACCAGCTGGACGCGCCACGGGTCGATGCGGATGACGTGGTACCCGGGGTCCTCGGGGCCGCCCCGCCAGAAGTGGACCGGGTCGTAGCCCACGCCCGGCGGGCTCCCCTGGAGGTAGAGGTCCCAGGCGTGACGCCTGTCGGCCGGCGCTTCGGCCCAGGTGGAGAGGGCGTCGACGTGGACGGTGTTCTGGCGGGGGTTCCAGTAGGAGTACGTCGTGTGCGGGCTGTGGGCCAGATGAGCCGTCTTGACGGGCGTCCTGTAGACCGCCAGCCAGCCGACCGGACGGCCGTCGACGACCTCCCAGACGGGGAGCAGGACCCGTGCCCGCGGCCGGTTCCTCCGGTCGACCGTGATCATCGTGGCGTACTTGATGTCGCGTACGTAGCTGAAGAACGTGTCCTGCAGGTCGGTGAAGCTGTCGACTTCGACGGTGGGCACGGAAGGGCTTCCCTTCGCGGTGGCGGTCGGGATGTCAGTGCGTGGTCGCGGACCGCGCCTCAGTACGCGGTGGCGGACGGCGCGTCAGTAGCGGTGGCGGACGGCGCGTCAGTAGCGGTGGCGGACGGCGCGTCAGTACGCGGTGGGGAGTTCGGCGGCACGGTCGTCGGCGGGACGTTCCCCCGTGCCGGTCGCCCGGCTGCCGGCCGGCCGGCGGGAGCGCACCCCGAATGCCGCGATGAGCGCCGCGAGCAGGGCCGCGGCGAGTGGCACCCAGAGCGCCGCCCGGTACCCGTCGAGCAACGCGGCCGGTGCGTCCGACGCGGTGGCGGCGACGTTGACGGTAGCGGCCGCCGAGAGCCCCAGTGCCGCTCCGAACTGGAACGAGGTGTAGAGCAGCCCGCCGGCCAGGCCCTGCTCCTCCTCCACGACGCCTTCGGTGGCGACGATGGTGAGCGGACCGTAGGCCAGCGCGAAGGCGACGCCGAGCAGGAGCAGGCTCGGGAGCATGACCAGGTAGGTCCAGTCGGCGCCGACCGGCAGGAAGAGGGCGTACGACAGGGCGGCGAGGACCAGTCCGGCGAGGATCAGTCGGGGGTTGCCGAAGCGGGCGACGAGTCTGGGCACCAGGACCGGCGAGAGGATCGCGTCGATCCCGATGACGATCATCGCGAAGCTGGTCTCCACGGTGGACCAGCCGCGCAGCTCCTGGAGGTAGAGGACGACCAGGAACTGGAAGCCGAAGAAGCCCGCCGCGAAGAGCAGCGCGGAGGCGTTGGCGCGCACCAGGGCACCGCTGCGGAAGATGCCGAGGCGGACCAGGGGCGCCGTCGCGCGGCGTTCGACGGCGATGAACACGGCGAGGGCGGTGAGGCCCGCCCCGAAGGTGCCGAGGGTCCAGGCGAGCGAGGTGTGGCCGGCGCGCTCGACGCCGAGGACCAGCAGCACGATCGCCGCGGTGATGGTGAGGCCGCCGGCGAGGTCGAGGCTCTGGCCCGTCCGGTCGGGCCGCGGCGACCGGGGGACGAAGGCGAGCGCGGCGACCAGGATCAGCACCGAGAGCACGACCGGGGCGAAGAACACCCAGCGCCAGTCGACCGAGGCGAGCAGACCGCCCACGACCAGGCCGATCGAGAAGCCGCCCGCCGCGGTGCCGGAGTAGAACAGCAGCGCCTTGTCGCGCCGGGGGCCCTCCTCGAAGCCGGTGGTGATGACGGACAGGCCGGCCGGTGTCATGAAGGCCGCCGCGACACCGGTGACGAAGCGGGCCGTGACCAGCATCCAGCCCTCGGTGGCGAATCCGCCGAGTCCGGAGAAGACCAGGAAGACCGCGAGCCAGAAGACGAACATCCGGCGCCGCCCGAAGAGGTCTGCGGCGCGTCCGCCGACCAGCATGAAGCCGCCGTATCCGAGGACGTAGGCGCTCATGACCCACTGCAGCGAACCGGTGGACAGCCCGAGGTCGGCGCGGATGGCGGGCAGGGCCACGTTGAGCATGGCCACGTCGATGCCCTCCAGGAAGATCGCGCCGCACAGGACGAGCAGCACGCCCCAGTCGCGGGCGCCGAGCGGGGCGTCCGCCGCTTTCTGCACACTCATGTCAGTTCAACTCCTGGACCATGGGGAAGTGATGGAAGGGGTGGAGGGGGTGGCGCGCCGCGGTGCCGGTGTCCTCACCGGGCCCTCCGCCGGGCGGCTCCCTCACCATCGGCCAGGGCGCCTCGCCGGAACAACGGCGAAGATCTCGACGTTCGTTCAGTCGGGCTTACCGATCCGGTTCACCTGGGGTGTCGATGGAGCGCGACGAGATCGAGTGCTTTCTGCTGCTCGCCGAGGAGCTGCACTTCGGCCGCACGGCCGACCGGATGCGGCTCTCCCGCGCCCGGGTGAGCCAGCTGGTGCGGCGCCTGGAGCGGCGCGTCGGCGCGCCGCTGTTCGTCCGCACCAGCCGGCGTGTCGCCCTCACCGCTCTGGGCCGGCAGCTGCGTACGGACCTGGAACCGCACCACCGCGCGATGGAGGCCGCCCTCGCCCGGGCCGCCGCCACCGCGCGCGGCATCGACACGGTGCTGCACGTCGGGTTCTCCAACCCGCTGGCCGGCGAGATCGTGCTGAAGGCGGCGGAGTCCCTGCGCGGCAGCCACCCCGGGCTCGCCGTGGAGATCTGCGAGGTGCCGCTGTCCGATCCGTACGGGCAGCTGCGCAGCGGCCGGTTCGACGTCCAGCTCCAGGAGTTCCCGGTGCGCGAGGACGATCTGGGCTGCGGCCCGGCGCTCCTCGCCGAGGAGCGCGTTCTCGCCGTCTCCTCGGCGGATCCGCTCTCCGCGCGGGACTCGGTGTCCATGGAGGACCTCGCCGGCATCCCCCTGCTCACGATCGAGGGCGAGCTGCCGGACTACTGGCTGGAGCAGCACGTTCCCACGCACACGCCGGGCGGCCGGCCGATCGCCCGCGGGCCGTCGGTGACCAACATGCAGGAGGCGCTGATGCTGGTCGCGGGCGGCAAGGGCGCACTGCTCGCGGCCGCGCACACGACGACGTACTACGCGCGGCCGGGCGTCGCGTACCTGCCCTTCGTCGACGCGGAACCCGTCGGCTACGGCCTGGTGTGGCGCGCCGGGCACGACACCGGCGCGGTGGAGGCCTTCGCCGGGGCGGCCCGCAGGGTGGCGCGCGAGGTCACGCAGGCGGATCCGCGCACGGCACCGCCGTCCCGCGAGACGTCGGCGGTGTGACGCACCAGGCCCCGGGGGGACCGCCCCTGGGGCCGGTCCGGGACGCTTGCCGAGGAACGGCAGCCCACCACCGGCCGAAGACCGCCCCTCCGCGCACCGGATCCGGGCGGGCTCCAGCAACACCGGCGCAGCTTGACCGGCATTCCGGGAAGGGACCGCTGCGAGGGGACGCTGAGACGACAGCGCGGCCGGGCGCGGCCGGCCCGAGGGGCCGCTCTGCCTGGCCGTCGAGGATCCGCTCTCCCGCTGGGGTGTCGCGAATGCTGTTCGTTCCCGACGACGACAACATCAACTCACTCGCCGGACGACGCGACCCCGCACATCACGACCCTCCGCACGACTTCTGCACCACTGCGCTCCCCTGGCGCACGCCTGCTCCGGCCACAGGTGACCACGCATCAGCCAGTCCACGGAAAACACCAGGTCATTCGGTGTTCAAAGACCCTCGGACCGCCCTCCAGTCGAAACCCCGAACCTCTGACCGACGCATTTCGACACCCAGGCGGGAAAGTACGTCCAGCACCGGACCACTCAGCACGAAAACAAAGAAACCCCAAGTCAGATCCCTGACCCGGGGTTTGAAGAGAGCCGCAAACGCGCAGTTCCAGCGCGGGACTGACCACCCCGGGCACGAAGAGCGAGAAGTATGGGGCGAACTCCCCCGGTCCGAGGCATGCGGCCAGTTCCTTGCAGTCCCGCGGCAGCGCGGTACCGATGTCCGGCTCGATCAGGTGCCAGTCCACCGAGAACCGGCGAGACCAGGGCAGCCCGACGACGCTGATGGCGCCATGTCCTCTACCTGGCTCGTTCCATTGCTCCGTCACTCCATTGCTGTCTCGCGCCGCCGGATGACCAAGTCGAATCCACGGGGTGGTGCTCTGGGCCCCCGCGTCCCCTCGAAACCCGTGGGTTCGCACCGCGGTGATGACGCGACCTCCTCGGATATCGGATCGGTGGCGTTCGCACAGATGGGTCAGGGCTTCGGCACGGCTTCCAAGATCATGAAATTCTCTACGCCACGCCCCGATTGTCGCGGTGGTCCTCGCGGGCGCAGACAGGCCGAATCCATGGGGTCTCGACCCGTAAGCAACGCCGAGAAACGAGCCGCCGCCCCGGCCACCTGGTGTTTTTGCCGCCCGCTTAAAGACATGGCGGCCATGCGGCTCCGAGGGCAGGCTGAGGCCACTCCCCTCTCGCGACCACGGCTCCACCCGGAGCACCACCGTGCGGCGCCACCAGCGTGACATCCGATCTTCCCGATGCAGGTCACACAAGCATGGAGGCAAGACCATGTCCGAACAGAACCAGGCCCGACGCGTCTCGTGCCGCATGCGACGGGGCATGTGATGTCCCGCCGGGAACCGGAGGAGATCACCGAGCGGTGCGGGCGGTGAACGTGGCACTCATTTCCGACGAGCCGTACGCGGACTTCGCCTTCGAACACTCCGGCCCTGACGGCTGCGCCGCGCCAGGCCTGGACATCCCGCCTCAGACGAGAGGGAACGACCGTGTCCCAGCAGGCCCTCCAGCACGGCGCAGCACCCATCGCCATCCGCAGCGCCGCCTGGTATCTGCCCGAGCACACTCTGCCGATCACCGATGTACGGACGCTCGACGAGACCGAGCGCGCCACCCGCGACGGTCTGGGTATCGACACGATCCGGGCGGACGACCGGCTGAGCTCCGTCACTCTCGCGGAACGCGCCGCGCGCCGGGCTCTCGAGAAGGCGGGCCTTGACGCGAAGGATCTGGGCGCTCTGGTGATGGTGGAGTCCCGGGTCCAGGAGACGTTCCTCAGCTCCGAGGTGACGCGGCTCCAGCAGCGGCTCGGCGCCGACAACGCCGTCACCTTCTCGGTGGGCGGGCTCGGCTGTGTCTCGATCACCCCGGCCCTGCTGACGGCCCGCGGACTGCTGGCCGCGGACCCTGCCCTGGACGATGTCCTGGTCGTGCACGGCAGCAAGCCGGCCGCCGCCCTGCGCTACCGCCACCCCGTCACGGTGAACGGTGACGGCGGGCAGGCGCTGCTGCTCTCCCGCAGCGGGCGGATCCGGGTACGCGACATCGCGCAGCTGACCAACGGGCGGTATTGGGACCTCTTCCACGTCGACTACCGGGACCGCCCCACCGCTCAGTGGCGCGAACAGTGCACGGAGCCCAGCACCTACTCCTTCCGCCTGGCCATGGAGACCCGCAGCCGGCTCTCCTCGATGCTGGGCGACCTGCTGCGGCGCAACGGGATCGACCGCGGGGACGTCAGCGGCTTCGTCAGCCAGAACCTGTCCGCCGGGAGCTTCGCCTTCCTTGAGGACTCCCTGGGCATCGAGCTGCTATCGGCGTGCCGGGAGAACCTCCGGACGTACGGACACCTCGGTCCCAATGACGTCTTCCTCAATCTGAGCACCGCACTCGACCGCGACGACCTGGCCCCTGGTGACCTCGCGGTCCTGATCAACGTCAGCCCGGTGGCCGCCTGGAGTCTGCTGCTGGTCGAGACAGGCCTACCGGAGGACATGGCATGAGCGACATCACCGAGCAGATCACCGACTTTCTGAGCGCGGCGCTTCGCCGGCAGGTCGGGCCGGACGACGACTACTTCGCACAGGGCCTCGTCGACTCACTCTTCGCGCTGGAGCTGGTGACCTTCGTCGAGAACCGCTTCGCCCTCACCATCGAGGTCGAGGACCTGGATCTGGACAGCTTCAGGACCGCCGGCCGCATCACGGAGTTCGTCCGGCGCAAGACCGATGCGCCTGAACGGGGAGAGGCGCATGCCGAAGGTCCCTGAAAGCGGCCCCGCCACCGCGTCGGCGGATTCGCCGCCCCTGCGCCTGTCCCGGGTGGCGGACGATGTGGCGGCCCACGCGCGTGCCTGTGCCTCTGGTTGGGACCAGGACGGCGGACTGCCCGATTCGGTGCGTGAGGAGGTCGCCGCGTCGGGACTGCTCGCCGCTGACCTGCCCGTGCGGTACGGGGGCGCGGGCCTCGGTCCCCTCGCACTCGGGGAGATCACCGCACGGATCGGCGGTGAGTGCGGCGCCCTGCGCGGGCTGCTGACCGTACAGGGCATGGTCGCGGCGGCACTGCTGCGCTGGGGAACGGCGGAGCAGCGGGACGACTGGCTGCCCCGGCTGGCCGGTGGCGAGCTGACCGCCGGCTTCGCGGCGACCGAGCAGGCCGCCGGCAGCGCGCTGGGCTCGGTGCGGACCCGTATCGAGGCGTCGGGCCGGTCGGACCACCGGGAACTGGTCGTGAGCGGCCACAAGAGGTGGGTCACCTTCGGTGCGGTCGCCGACGTGTTCCTGGTGCTCGGCAGGTACGAGGGAAGGCCGGCCGCCGTCCTCGTGGACGCGGACCGTGCCGGTGTCGAGCGGGAGCCGGTGAACGGCCAGCTCGGCATGCGGGCCGCCCGGATCGCCCATCTGTCCTTCGACGGCGTGCGGGTGCCCCGGCGTCAGCTGGTCGCCCCTCCCGGCCTGGGTCTCTCTCATGTCGTCGGGACCGCTCTCGACCACGGCCGCTTCACGGTCGCCTGGGGATGCGTGGGCATGGCGGAGGCCTGCGTCGAGGACGCCGCCACCCACGCGGCGGTCCGTCGGCAGGGCGACATCCCGCTGGGCGACCACCAGTTGGTCCGTTCGCTGCTGGCCAGGGCGGCGGTGGACGCCGCCGGGGCCCGCGAACTCGCCCGCAGGGCCGCCGAGGCACGGGCCTCGGGCCCGGGCCACGGGGTGCCCGAGACGCTGGTGGCCAAGTACGCGGCGGCTTCCGCGGCGGCGACGGCAAGCCGCGACGCCGTCCAGGTCCTCGGCTCGGCCGGCTGCGCGCCCGACAGCAGGGCGGGCCGTCACTTCCGGGACGCCAAAGTCATGGAGATCATCGAAGGAGCCCAGCAGGTGGCCGAACTACACATAGCCGAACGGTTGTTACGGCGTTTCGGTGACGCGGCGCGCGGTACGGACCGCCCCGTCGGACCCCGTCTCCCCAAGGGCGCGTCGTGACGGCGGCGGTGGGCGCTCCCACCGTCAAGTGCCTCGTGTGGGACCTGGACGACACTTTGTGGGACGGAGTGGTGCTGGAGGGCGATGATCCCGTCCCCTTCCCCGCGGCGCTCAGGACCCTGGCCGAGCTGGACCGCCGCGGCATCCTGCACGCCGCCGCCGGCCGTGGCGAACGCGCTGTCAGCGCCCGGCATCTGACGGAACGCCGACTGGCCGACTGGTTCTGCGCGGTGCAGGTGGGCTGGGGCGCCAAGTCCGGTGCGGTGCGCCGGATCGCGAAGGCCCTCAACATCGGTCTGGACACCATCGCGTTCGTCGACAACGACCCGGTGGAGCGGGCTGAGGTCGGCAGCGAACTCCCCATGGTCCGCTGTTACCCGGCGGCTCAGGTCGGACGGCTGCCCCAGTTCCGGGACTTCCGGCCCGAGCACATCACCGCGGAGGCCACCGGACGACGCCGGCTCTACCAGGCCGAGTGGCGACGCCAGGAGGCCCAGGAGAAGTACACCGAAGGCCGCCAGGCGTTCCTCGACTCGCTCGACCTGGTCATGGAGCTGCGCCCGGCCACCGGGGAAGACCTTTCCCGGGCCAGCGAGCTGACCGTCCGCACTCATCAGCTCAACAGCACGGGGCTGACCTACGGCATCGACGAACTGCGCCGGCTGAGCTCCTCACCGGACCACCAGGTGCTGCTGGCCACGCTCCGCGACCGCTTCGGCGACTACGGGATCATCGGTCTGGCCGTCACCGAACTCGTCGGACGGGACTCGGTCCTGCGGCTGATGCTGATGTCCTGCCGAGTCGTCTCGCGCGGTGCGGGGAGCGTGCTGCTGCACCATCTGATCCAGCAGGCCCTGGCGGTCGGCCGGCGCCCCGTCGCGCACTTCGTCCCCACCGAGGCCAACCGGAACATGCTGGTCACGATGCGCTTCGCCGGCTACCGGGCGACGGCCACCGACGAGGAGCGCCTCGTGCTCACCGTGGACCCGCGGCGCCCGCTGCCCAAGGCCCCCGGCCACACACGCGTGATCGCCGGTGCGGCATGACCGGCAGAGGAAGCGAGGCCGCGATGACCCGACGTCCCCTTGACACCGACGAGTTCGTCCCCGCGGGCGCCTCGGCGCAGGTACGGCCAGTGTGGGCCGCCATCCGAAGCCAGGTGGCCAGGGCGCCCGAGGCGACCGCGCTCGTCATCGGCGGGGTCTCGCTGACGTACCGCGAGCTCGACCACGCCTCGGCCGGTCTCGCGCGGCTGCTGTGGCGGCACGGGCTGCGGCCGGGGCGGGTCGTCTGCGTCCGGACGCGGCAGAGCGCCCTGTCCGTGGTCGCCATGCTCGCCGCACTGCGCACTGGTGCCACCTGGGCGGTGCTGGAACCGGACCTGCCCGTCGGGAGGTTCCAGGCGCTGTGCCGGGACGTCGACTGCGCAGTGGTCCTGAGCGAGGGCGGCGACGCGGTGCCGGCCTCGGCGCTCTCGGCGATGCCCGCCCCGCCGACGGTCGTGGACGCGTCGGAACTCCCTCTGGCGCGGCTCGTCGAGGCGGGCCAGGAGCCGCTCACCGGCCCGTACCCACCGGTCCCTGAGCACAGCCCCGCTTACGTCGCCTACACCTCGGGATCCACCGGCGTACCCAAAGGCGTCATGGTCAGCCGGGGCCAGCTCGCGGCGTCCATCAGCTGCCGGGGGCCGGTGTACGGCACCGAGCACTCCGTCTTCCTGATCGCGCTGCGGCTGTCCTTCGACGGGATTCTCGGCGGAATGTTCTGGTCGCTCACCGGCGGTCACACGCTGGTGCTCCCCGACCCCCGACAGCTCGTGCGGGTGGCCGAGTTCACCCGGCTGGCCAGGGAACACCGTGTCACCCACCTGTTCAACATTCCCTCCTACTACCGGGCGGTGCTCCGGGATCCCGGCGGCCTGCCCGACACTCTGCGGCTGGTGGTCGTGGGCGGTGAGGCGTGCACCCCCCAGCTGGTGGCCACGCACAACGAGCGACTGCCCCGGACCCGGATCGTCAACGAGTACGGGCCCACCGAGACGACCATCGCCTGCACAGTGGAGACCGCCCCGGACCCGGCCCGGGAACGGATCCCCATCGGACGGCCCTGGCCGGGAGCGCGGACCCTGGTACTCGACGAGCGGCTGCGGGAAGTCCCGGCCGGGGAGCGGGGCGAGCTCTACATCGGCGGCCAACTCGTGGCACTCGGCTACGCGAACCAGCCGGCCCGCACGGCCGAGCGGTTCGTCGCGGACCCGTACGGGCGACCGGGCGGGCGCATCTACCGCACCGGGGACATCGCCAGCGTCGACGAGCGGGGCGCGCTGCACTACCACGGCAGAACGGACGACCAGGTCAAGATCCGCGGTACGAGGATCGAACTCGGCGAGATCGAGAACGTGCTGGAACGCCATGCGGACGTGGCGCAGGCCGTGGTGCTGTGCGAACGTGCCGGGCAGGACGAGCCGCAGGTGATCGCCTTCGTCCTACCGACACCCGGCAGCGGGCCGCCGGACGCCTCGACGCTGCGCGCACACTGTCGAGGCCGGCTGATGGAGCAGGCCACACCGACCCTGTTCGTCCCGGTCGACCGCATGCCGCTGGACCGCAGCACCAAGGCGGACCGGGCCGCGCTCCGCACGCTGATCCCGACGGACCGGCAGGCATCCGGGGGCACCGCGGGCGGGGACTGGAGCGGGTACCGGCTCGCCGTCGGCCGGATGTGGGCGGAGGTCCTCGGGCACTCCGGCGCGGGCCCGGACGACAACTTCTTCGCCGTCGGCGGGAGTTCGCTCAAGGTCATCGACCTGCACGACAGGCTGGACAAGCGATGGCCCCAGGCGCTGCGGGTGGGCGAGCTGTTCGACTGCATCACCATCGCCGCCCAGGCGCAGCGCATCGCCGACCGCCTGGGCGAGCGCACGCGAGGCGAGGAACACGCCCCACCGGCCGCATACGAGCTCTGACACGCGTGAACGGAGAGGTGACATGAGCGGTACGGGCGTGACACACGGCAGACCGGCCGTCGCGGTGATCGGCATCGCCACGAGGTTCCCTCAGGCGGACTCCCTCGCCGCCTTCCGGGCGAACCTGCGGGCGGGAAGGGACTCGGTGCGCCCGATCCCTCCGGAGCGGATCCGCAGCACCGGGCTCGACCCCCGGCACGACTATCCGGAGCAGGGCTACCTCGAGCGGATCGACCTCTTCGACCACCAGCGCTTCGGGATGTCCCGTCGCGAGGCGGAGGTGACCGACCCGCAGCACCGGCTGGCCCTGCAGCTCACCCACGAGGCGCTGGAGAACGCCGGACACGCCCCGGCCGGGCTCCGGGACAGCCGGACAGCAGTGGTCTTCAGCTCGCCGAACAACGGCTACGCGCCTCTGGTGCGCGAACACGGCACGCTCAGCATGAACGGGAACATCCCCTGCGCCCTGCCGGCCAGGATCTCCCACCTCTTCGGTTTCACCGGCCCCTGCTACGGCGTGGACACCGGCTGCAACGGCTCCCTCGTCGCCGTCCACCAGGCGTGCCGTGAACTCGGCGACGGCGACGCGGACTACGCCGTCGTGGGCGGGGTGAGCCTGCGCCACGTCGTGCCGCCGGCGGCCGCGGTGGCCGACTTCCCCGGCATCGTCTCGCCCACCGCCCGGTCCCGCGCGTTCGACCGGGCCGCTGACGGCGCGGGCGCCGGCGAGGGCGGCGCGGTGGTAATCCTCACCACGCTGGAACGGGCGGTGGCGGAGGGCTCGTTCATCCACGCCGTGATCCGCGGCAGCGCCGTGCTGCACAACGGAAGGCACTCCGCGACCATCAGCACTCCGAGTGCCCGCTCGCAGGCCGAGGTCATCAAAAAGGCGTGGCGCGGTGCCTCGCTGGACCCGGCGACCGCCGGATACATCGAGACACACGGTTCGGGCACCCGGCTCGGCGACGCGGTCGAGGCCGAGGGCCTGGCCCTCGCCCGCCCCGGCGGCGACCGTACGGTGAAGGTGGGCTCGGTCAAGACCAACATCGGGCACCTGGACCACGCCGCGGGAATCGCCGGGCTGGTCAAGGCGATACTCAGCGTGCGTCACGGCGAGCTGTATCCCTCGCTGCACTTCGAGGAACCCGCCGACGAGGTCGACCTCGAAGGCGCCCGCCTCGAAGTTGTCACCTCGCTCCAACGGTGGGACGACGAGACGCGCCGGGCGGGCGTGAGCTCGTTCAGCCTCGGCGGCGTCAACGCGCACTGCGTGGTGGAACAACCCCCGGTGACCGCCCCGGTACGCCCCGCGGTCAGCACACCGCAGCTGGTCGCGGTGTCCGCCCGCAGCCGGGCGGATCTGCTCTCCCAGTGCGAGCGGCTGTCGCTCGCACTGCGCCACACCACCCACCCGCTGGCCGACGTCGCGCGCACGCTGAACGAGGGCAGGGACCACGACGCCCACCGTGCGTCCGTGGTCGCCCGGGACACCTCCGAGCTCGCGGCACGTCTGGCCGCCGAGGTCACCTGGCGTCGGCTCGACGCGCCCGGGGCGCCCGAGGCGGCCGGGACGGCCGCCACCACCCCGGTGGCCGCACCTCGGGTGGTCTTCCTGCTCTCCGCGGACGCCACACCCGACGCGCCCCGCGATCGGCTGCCGGAGGAGTTGCCCGCACCGGCCGACCGCGCCGCGACGGTCCGCGGACAGCTGGCGGTGTACCGGCGGCTGGTCCGGGCCGGCGTCTCGCCGGACGGGCTGATGAGTTCGGGGATCTCCCGCTACACCGCCCGGTACGTGCGGGGCGATCTCAGCGCCGAGGACACCGCCACGCTGCGGCGGGCAGGCAGCGGGCTGGACCCGGCGGTGGCGGGCGACCCACTGCGGGCGGAGCAGCTCCACGCGGCGGCGGACGAGCAGCTCTGCGACGGCCCCGTGGTGTTCGTGGAGCTGGCGTCCCGCGGCGAGATCAGCGACCGGTTGACGGCCCACCTCCACGACCGCGCGGACGCCCGGGTGCTCTGTCTGCGGCCCGGTGCCGCCGACGCCGACGCCGCCGTCCTGGAGCTGCTGGGCCGGTTGTACGAGGAGGGCGTCAGCCTGGACTGGCCGGTGCTGCGAGCCCACCCGTCGGCGGGCCGGGTTCCGCTGCCGGGACATCCGTTCACCGGGGTGCGCTGCTGGGCCGGGCCACCGGGTGAGGTGCTGTCCTCCGGCGAGGTACCCGGTCGGCCCCCTGCTCCGGCTCCCGTTCCGGCTCCGGCACCTGCGCCTGTGCCTGAACCTGCCGCCGAGGAGCAGCCGGTCCGCTCACCCGGCGAGCAGCGGACCGAGGAATCCCTGACCGTTCTGGACTGGCTGCGGGACACCCTCGTCGAGCTGCTGCACGCGGACGAGGTCCCGGCCGAGGCGGACTACTTCTCCGTCGGCGGCAACTCCGTCATCGCTCTCCAACTCCTGGACCGGGTACGGGAGCGGCACGGGGTCCGGCTCAAGATGGCCGACATCTACGACCATCCCGTCGTCAGCTCGCTCGCCGGGGCCATCCACGACCGGGCCCGGCACGCGCCCACGCCGACATCGCCGAGCGCCGCCGACGCGCCGGCGGCCCCGGTCGTCCCCGAGCTGCCCGACGGCGAGTTGCCGCCGATCGTCCCGGGCGGGGAGCCGGTCCTGTCGTACGGGCAGGAGCGCATGTGGTTCCACCACCAGCTCGACCCGGCGACCACGCTCTACAACCTCCCCGGCGCCTCCCGGTACCGCGGCCCCCTGGACGCCGAGACGTTCAGGCTCGCGTGGGAGGACCTGGCGCTCCACCACGAGGTGCTGCGGTCCAATCTCGTCGAGGCCGACGGCAGGCCCCAGCTGGTGATCCGGCCCGAACTGGGCGACTTCTTCACGTACCTGGACGTCTCGGGCGAGGACTCCCCGGAGACCGCGGCGGGCGCGGTCGTCACCTCCGCCATGCGCCGGGTCTTCGACATCGCCGCCGAACCGCTCGTACGGGTGACCGTCGTGCGGATCGGCGATGACGACCACATCGTCTGCTGGTGCATGCACCACGCGGTGAACGACGGCTGGGCTCCGCAGATCCACATGCGGGACCTGCTGGAGTTCTACACGGCCCGCCTGGAGAACCGGGCCCCCGACGTCGAGCCGCTGCCCGTGCAGTACGCGGACTACGCGCGTTGGCAGCGCGAGCTGGTGGCCGACTCCCGCCTGGACGGTGAACTGGCCTACTGGCGCGAACGGCTGAGCGACCCGCCCGCGCTGGAGCTGCCCGCCGACCGGCCGCGCCCCGGCCGGATGGACTTCGCGGGGGCGACCCACGGGTTCACCATCCCGGGCGCACTGGTGCAGCGGCTGCGCGAGGTGGGCGCCCAGGAGACGGCCACGCTGTTCATGGTGCTGCTCACCGCGCTCAAGGTGCTGCTCGCCCGCTGGTCGGGCCAGCGGGACATCGTCGTCGGCACCCCGACCATCGGTCGCAGCCGGCCCGAACTGTGGGGTCTGCTCGGCTTCTTCAACAACACCGTCGCGCTGCGCTCGGACCTGTCGGGGGACCCGAGCTTCCGTGAGCTGCTTCGCCAGGTGCGCGGGGTGCTGCTCGGCGCCCTCGATCACCAGGAGATCCCGTTCGACAAGGTCGTGCGCGAGGTCGCGGTCGGGCGTGATCCGAGCCGTAACCCGCTCTTCGACGTGATGTACGTGCATCAGACGCTGCCACCGGCCGCCCCCTTCGGCGAGATCGTCACCGGACCGGCACACGACCCGGAGATCATCCCGCACTTCCCCGGGCTGCCCCCCGGCACCGCCAAGTTCGACATCTCGATGGTCGTCGGCGAGCTGGCAGACGAGGACGAGATCGTGGTCATGATGGAGTACGCGACGCGGCTCTTCGACGCGGGCACGATCTCCGCCATGTCCGAGGCGTTCGTGGAGCTGCTGCACACCGTCGCGGACAACGTGGACAGGTGCTACAGCGACCTCCCCGGCGGTCCTCCCCCGGTGAGCGGACCGGTCGCGGACCGACCGGTCGCCACTCGAGCGGACACGCCGCCTGCCCCGGCGGACCCTGTCACCGCCCCCGTCGTCAGCTGCCTCGAACTGCGCGGCGAGGTGCGGCTTCCCGCGCTGCGCACGGCGCTGGAGGAACTGGCCGAGCGGCACGAGGTGCTGCGTGCCGGGACCGCCGAAGCCGTGGGGCACGGCTCGTTGCTCGGCGACGGCTTCCTCACCACCGCGGACGTCTCCGGCGAGAGCGAGCCCCTCCTCACCGCCAAGGAGATCGCGCAGGCGGAGGCCGCACTGGTACTCGATCCGGCATCGGGTCGCCGACTCCACGCGCTTCTCGCGACGACGGGCCCGGCCCGGCACGTCCTGCTGGTCACCACCCACCGGCACGCGTACGACGGTGGTCAGCCGGAGGTGTTCTTCCGGGACCTGCTCGCCCTGTACGGCGCCCGCCTGGACGGAAGCCGGGCCGGGCCGCCCGAGCTTCCCGCGCTGTCCGGCGAGCACACCGAGCCCTGGACAAGACCCCGGAGGGAGGAGCGGCTCGCCTACTGGAGACGGACGCTGACGGGACTGGCCGATGGCGCGCCGCCGCTGGACCGGGCCCGGCCCGCCCACGGCACCCGCGCCGCCGCCGCCGTCGGGTCGCGGATACCCGACGACCTCGCCCACGCGGCGAGCCGTCTTGGGACCAGGGAGAGCGTGCTGGCGGCCCTCGCCGCCCTGCTCGCCCTGCACACGGAGGCGGACGAGGCGCTCATCGGCCTGACCAGCGCGGCGCTCCCCCTCTCGGCGGCCCGCACTCGGTTGGGTCCCTTCGCGCAGAGCCTGCCGCTGCGTCTGGACCTGGCCGACGACCCGTCCTTCGAGGAGCTCACCGACCGGGTGCGGCACGCGGTCACCGGCGCGCAACAGCACCGGGACGTGCCGCTCGCCGACATCGCGCGCGCGGCCGGACTGCCCGACGAGCCCGGCAGGGCACCGCTGTTCGATGTGGCGTACTCCTACCAGGCGCTGCCGGCGGCACTCGGCTCGGCGGCCGGGGTGGCGGCGGCCCCCGTGCGGTGGCCCGGCACGGACGCGGGACGGCTCACGATGCCGCCCGGCCGCAGCGAACTGGACCTGTCCTGGTCCGTCGTCGAAGGGCCAGGGCGGGACGGGTTGTCCGTCTCGTTGGACTACCGCACCGAGCTTGTCGACCGGTCGAGTGCCCGGGCTCTCGTCGAAGGACTGCTCGCGACGCTGCGTGCGGCCACCCGCGCCCCCGGTGCACCGCTGTCCAGCCTGTGGCCCATCCGCGCGACGACCGGCGCGAGCACACCTGCGCACACCGACTGACGCGGCTCGGCCGACGAAGGAGACCTGCACCAGTGGGCGATCAGACAGACGTTCAACAGACCGCGGGGACCGAGCGGAACGCGCAGGCCCCGCAGACCGAGCAGACCGAGCAGATCGCTCTGGCCGAGCAGGCCTCGCAGGCCGCTCTGGCCGGGGCACTGGTCGGCATCGTCGGCGCGGGCACGATGGGGATCGGTGTGGCCCAGTGCTTCGCCGAAGCCGGACACCCCGTGGTCGTCGTCGACAATGCCCCCGGGGCGCTGGCCTCGGGCCCGGCTCGGCTCCGCGCCGGGATCAGGACGGCCGCTCTGCTGCGCCCCGGGCCCCGGCAGGCGCGGGCGGGCGGGCCCGCGTCCCGCGCCGAGTCCCTCGTGACCTGGTCCGCCGAGCTCGCCGACATGGCGGCCGCTCTTCTGGTGGTGGAGTGCGCCCGGGAGGACGAGGACGTCAAGGAGGGGATCCTCCGCGAGCTGGACCGGGTCTGCGAGGCCGAGGCGATCTTCGCGTCCAACACCTCGTGCATCCCGGTCAGTCGCCTCGGGTCCTTCACCGCCCGCCCCGACCGGGTCATCGGCACCCACTTCATGAACCCGGCGCCGCTCAAGGACGCGGTGGAGGTGATCCGCGCGCCGGAGACCAGCGCTCTCACCCTGGAACGTACGGAGGCGTTCCTCGCCCGCGTCGGAAAGCACGCCCTCGTGGTGCGGGACGCCCCCGGCTTCGTCACGAACCGGGTGCTGATGCTGACGCTCAACGAGGCGGCCGCCGTGCTGGGCGAGGGAACCGCCGACGCCGAGACCGTGGACCGCGTTTTCCAGGACTGCTTCGGCCACCCCATGGGGCCGCTGCGCACGGCCGACCTCATCGGTCTCGACACCATCGCCGACTCGCTGGAGGTGCTGCGCCGGCACACCGGCGAGGACCGCTTCCGGCCGTGCTCCCTGCTGGCCCGTCTCGTCGCCGAAGGCAACGTGGGACGCAAGTCGGGCAGTGGCTTCTACCCGTACTCGCCCCAGCACCTCAGCGCGCGGAGAGGAACCGACCATGGCTGACCGCCAGGGCGCGCCCACCGACCTGTCCGCCGCCGGTGAGAACGCCCGGCGTGCCGTACGGCCCTCCGGTCCGGGGCCCACCGCCCCCGGCGGCCGGACCGCCCAGCTCGTGGAGATCCACGGCCCCCTGGACCTCACCACGCTGGGCAAGGCGGTCGCCCAGGTCGTGGCCGAGACCACCGCACGGCCCGTGCGCCGAGCCGACGAGGGACCGGACGGACCACCCGCCCCGGAGAACTCGGCCGGACTGCCGCTGCCCGTGGTGGACCTGAGCACGGAGGCAGACCCGCGGGGCGCGGCGGACGCGTGGACACGCGCGGCACTCGGGCGGGGAGCGGAGCCCGCACGCGGGGAGACCGGGCAGCCCTGGTCCACCCAGGCGTTGCTGCGGCTCGCCCCGGACCACCACCACTGGTTCCACCAGCACCATCGAGCCGTTGTCGACCGCTTCGGCTGTGCGCTTGTCACCCGCCGGGTCTCCGAGGTGTACACGGCGCTCACCGAGGGCCGCTCGGCCGCCGACGGCGCCCTGGCCACCCGGCCGCAGCCGGTCTCGGCGGCGGCCGGGTACACCGGGTCTCCCGCGGACAGCGCCGACCCCGCCCGCGGGCGCCGACGGCTCGCCGACCTCCCCGAACCGGTGACCTTCGCGTCCGCTCCCGCCCGGGACGCCGACCGGTCACGACCACCGGTGAACTCCCGCCCGGTGACGCTCGGCACCACCGACACCGAACGCGTCCGTGCCGCCGCCCGCAACGGCGGTGTGCCGGTACGGGCGGTGCTGTGCGCCGCCGTGGCGGCCTACACCCACCGGCTGAGCGGCGCCACGGATGTGGTGATCGGCATGCCGACGGACGGCCGGCCGAGCCGGGTGAGCAGGCGGGTCCCGGACGCGAGCGAGGACATCGTGCCGCTCCGGCTGACGGTACGGTCCGCCACCACCTTCGCCGAGCTCGTCCGGGACGTCGCCCGGGAG
Organism: Streptomyces cinereospinus; assembly: GCF_042430725.1. NCBI lineage: Bacteria > Bacillati > Actinomycetota > Actinomycetes > Kitasatosporales > Streptomycetaceae > Streptomyces > Streptomyces cinereospinus. Next base: position 62,591 of record NZ_JBHMCY010000015.1, read on the forward strand.
TCGCGCGAGGCGGTCAGACACCAGCGGCTGCGCCACCGGGAGGGGGGTCGCGAGGAGGCGCCGGACGACCGGCTGCGGCTGTTCGGGCCGATCGCCGACATCCGCACGCCCGGGACCTGCGTGCGGTTCGGTGAACTGTCCGTGGCGGTCCACGACCTGGTGCCCGACCCGGTCCACGACCTCCGCGTCGTACTCGACGACGACCCCGTGGACCAGCGGCTGCGGGTCGTCTTCAGCGGTGCGGCGAATCGCTATCACGCCGGCGAACTCGACGCGCACGCCTGGCGTTTCGGGCGTCTGCTGTCCCTGGCCGTGGCCCGCCCGGGGCACTCGCTGGGCACCTTCGACCTGCCGGCGGCAAACGCGTGGGGGGCCGTTCGCTCCCGGACGAACAGCACGGCCTCCCGGGCACCTCGCCGAACGCTCACCGACTTGCTGGAGAGCGCCGCCCGCAGCCACGCCGAGGCGGTCGCCGTCGTCGGCGCCGACGACAAGCTCACCTACGCCGGACTCCACGAGCGCGCCAACCGGCTGGCCCGGCTCCTGCTCGACCGGGGTGCCGGGCCGGAGTCGGTCGTCGGGCTGCTGCTCCCCCGGGGCGCCGGGACACTCGTGGCGATGCTCGCGGTGCTCAAGACCGGCGCCGCCTACCTGCCGCTCGACCCCGCCTACCCGGCCGAGCGGCTCCGCTTCATGGTCGAGGACGCGGAACCCGTCTGTGTGCTGACCGACACCGCCACCGACTCGTACGTCGCGGACGTCGTGAGCCGGTCGACCGCCACCGTCCGGCTCGACTCCCCCGCGATCACCGCCGAGTTGGAGCACCTCTCACCCACGGCACCGTCCGACGCCGACCGCCCCGAGCCGCTGCGGCCCTCGCATCCCGCGTACGTCCTCTACACCTCGGGCTCCACCGGCACGCCCAAAGGGGTCGTGGTGCCGCACCGGGGTGTGGTCGCGCTGGTGGACTGGGCGGCCGCCGAGTTCGGCGCCGAGTCCTTGGCACACGTGCTGGCGGCGAGCTCCTTCAGCTTCGACGTGTCGGTGGCCGAGATCTTCCCGGCGCTGGCGGGCGGCGGCAGCGTGGAGGTGGTCGACAGTCTCCTGTCGCTGCTCGACGGCGACCCGCCCCGCTGGTCGGGCGGTCTGCTGTGCGCCATCCCTTCGGTGTTCTCCAAGCTGTTGGAGACCGGTGGTCCCGAGGTGTCGGCCACGACGCTCTCGATGACCGGTGAGGTACTCACCGCACCCCTCGCCGCGCGGATCCGGGAGATCATGCCCGGCACCCGGGTGCTCAACGTGTACGGACCCACCGAAGCCACCGTCCATGCCACCGCAGCCACCGTCTCGGCGGGCGACGGTCCGGTGCCGGAGGGCGCACCGCCCATCGGACGGCCGCTGGACCACGTACGCGCCCACGTGCTCGACAGCTCCCTCCGCCAGGTGGAAGCCGGCCGCCAGGGCGAGCTGTACCTGGCGGGAGACTGCCTTGCCCGGGGATATCTGCGCCGGTCCGGGCTGACCGCGGGACGTTTCGTCGCCGACCCCTTCGGCCCGCCCGGCGAGCGGATGTACCGGACCGGTGATCTGGCCCGTTGGCGCCCCGACGGACAGCTCGACTTCCTCGGCCGCACGGACGCCCAGGTCAAGGTCAACGGCTTCCGCGTCGAACTCGGCGAGGTGGAGGCGGTGATCGCCCGGCACCCCGCCGTCACCGAGGTCATGGCCTGTGTCCGGAAGGGGGCGAGTGGCGACGCCCGGCTCGTGGCCTACCTGGTGCCCGCGGCGGGAGCCCGTCTCCCCGGCCGCCACGCGCTGCGGGACTGGGCGGCCGAGCGGCTGCCGGCGCACCTGGTCCCGGCCGAGCTGAAGGCCGCCTCCGCGCTGCCGCGGACGGGCAGTGGCAAGCTCGACCGCGAGAGGCCGCCGACGGGCGTACGGCCGCTGGAGGCCGACCCTCCCCCAGGCCCTGGGGGCCTGGAAGGTGTCCCCATGGCCGTCGGCGGAGCGCAGGAGGAGCACGTGGCGCGGGTGTTCCGCGAGGTGCTCCGGCTCCCCGACGTCGCGACGGACGTCAGCTTCTTCGACCTCGGCGGCGACAGCGTCATGTCGATCCGGCTGCTGAGCCGACTGCGCCGGGTGGGTCTTGTCCTCACACCGCAGGACGTCTTCGAGCACAAGACGGTCAGCGCACTGGCCCGGGTCGTGCGCGAGACGGACCGGGCCGACGCGGCCCGCAGGCCCGGCGTCCCGACCGACCCCTCGTTCCAGGCGGGCGGCGACACCCCGAGCGACAGGCGGCCGGGCGTCCGGGAGACGTCCGAGGAGACCGGCGGCGGAGTCCTGTTGCCGTTGCGGGAGTCGGGCGACGAGGCCCCCTTGTTCTGCGTGCACCCGGCGGTGGGCTTCGCCTGGTGCTACGCGGGACTCACCTCGCCGCTCGGCGCCGATCGGCCGGTGTACGGCCTGCAGGCCCGGGGTCTGGACGGCCCAGGAGTTCTGCCGGCGTCCGTGCGGGAGATGGCGGCGGACTACCTGGACCAGGTCAGGTCCGTCCAGCCCACGGGCCCCTACCACCTCCTCGGCTGGTCCTTCGGCGGGGTGGTCGCCCACGAGATGGCGGTGCAGCTGGAGGAGAGCGGCGAGTCGGTGGAGACGCTGGCGATCCTGGATGCCCACCCCACGGGCGGGAACGTCGCCGACGCCGTGGCCTCGGCCGAGGCCGCGCCGGGTTCGGTCGCCGGCCGGGACATCCTCGCGCTGCTCCTGGGGTTCTTCGGCTACGGCCCCTCCCCGCGGGCGGGCGAGTCGCTGACGTATCCGCGGTTCTTGGAGATCACCCGGACGCAGGAGGGACCGCTGGCCTCGTTCGACGAGCAGCGGATCGCCGCGCTGGCCGCGACCTTCACCAACCTCGCGCGGATCGCCGACCTGCACGAACCTCGCCCGTTCGGCGGGAACACCGTGATGTTCACCGCGCGGGAACACCCGCCCGAGACCGTGCTCGGCCTGTGGCGCCCTCTGATCGAGGGGTCGCTCGAGGTCCTGCCGGTCGACAGCACGCACATGGAGATGGGACGCCCCGCCGCGCTCGGCGTCGTCGGCCGCGTCCTCGTCGAACGGTGGGCCTCCAGGGCACCACGGAAGGGGTCGGTGAACATTCCGTGAGGAACGAACCGGAGCAGGTGCGCGCGGCGGATCGCCCGTCGATGCCGCTCACCACGACACAGCACGGGATCTGGATGGCTCAGCGGCTGGCGCCTCCGGTCCGGTACCAACTGGCGAGTGCGTTCGAGATCGCCGGAGATCTCGACCCAGAGGTGTACGGGGCGGCCTTCCGGTTTGCCGTGACGGAGACCGAGCCGTTCCGGTCCCGGTTCGCCGTCACGGCCTCGGGGGAGCCGAGGCAATGGGCCGGCCCCCTGCCCGCCTGGCACATACCGGTCGTGGACCTCCAGCGGGAACCCGTGCCGATGGCCGCCGCGCTGGACTGGATGCGGGCGGACATCCCCCGCCCGCTCGACCTGGAGAACGGCCCGGCGTTCAGGACCGCGTTCCTGCGCCTCGCCGAGGACCGGGTCTGCTGGTACCTGCTCGTCCACCACCTGGTGGTGGACGGCTTCGGCCTGGCGCTGTTCGCCCGACGGCTCGGCGAGATCTACGCGGCGCTGGAGCGCGGCGAGTCCCCGAAGCCCGGCCACCAGGTGCCGTTGGACACCCTGCTCGACGCCGAGCGGGCCTACCGTTCCACGCCCGACTTCGAGGCCGACCGTCGGTTCTGGACGGCGAAGATGGCCGGTTGGCCGGGAACCGTGCGGCCGGGTGTGTCCCGGCCCGCCGCACCTGGCCGGGACCTGCCCGGCCGGACGGACACCGGCCCGACGGGCGGGGCACCGGTGCGGGGTGCGTCCCGGATGCCCGCGGACCGGGTGGCCGCCCTCCGCGCCCACGCGCGCCAACTCGACGTCCCCTGGGCGGCAGTGGCGACCACCTCCGCCGTCCTGCTGGACCATGCCCGCACCGGCGGGGGCGACGAGGTCGTCGTGGGTTTCCCGGTCGCGGGCCGCACCCCCAGGACGGCGGGCGCCGTGACCGGCGCGGGGTCGAACGTCCTCCCGCTGCGGGTACCGGTCGACCCGCGCCGGCCGACCGCCGAACTGATCCGGACCGTCGGCGAGGCAATCACCCTCGCCCTCGACCACCAGCGCTACCGGTACGAGGACCTCCGCCGTGACCTCGGCTTCACCGGGTCCGCACACGCGCCGTACCAACTGACCGCGAACATCGTCCCCTTCAGCTTCGGCCGCAGTTTCGCCGGGCGGCCGATGACCCTCAGACAGCTCAACACCGGCGCGGTCGAAGACCTTTCCGTCATGATCAGGCCGGAACGCGGCAGGTCCGGCCTGATGGTGGAGGTGCACGCCGAGGCCGGACGGTACGAGCCCGAGGAAGTCGCCGCCGAGGCCGACCGCTGCGTACGCCTGCTCGACCAGCTGATCGACGACCCTGGGCGCCCCGTCGGGAAGCTGGACCTGCTGGCACCGGAAGAGCGCAGGCTGCTCGTACCGCGCACCGGCACGCCCGCACCCCCCTCGCCCCGTACACTCCCCGAGCTGTTCGAACACTGGGCCGCCCGCACTCCGCACGCCCCGGCGGTCGGCCACGGCGACCGGCAGCTCACCTATGCCGAGCTCAACGCCCGCGCCAACCGGCTGGCCAGGACGCTGATCCGGCGCGGCGCGGGGCCCGAACGCACCGTCGCCGTCCTGCTCCCCCGCTCCACGGACATCGTCACCGCGATCCTGGCGGTGTCCAAGACCGGCGCGGCCTACCTCCCGCTCGACACGGGATGGCCACCGGAGCACACGGAGTGGATCCTCGCCGACGCCCGGCCTGTATGCGTCCTCTCCGAAACGGACCCGACGGGAGCGGCGGCGCTGGCGACGAGCGGCGACGACTCGACGGACAGCGACGCCGACCTGACCGACGCGGACCGCACGGGGCCGCTGACGCCAGACCATGCCGCGTACGTCATCTACACCTCCGGATCGACCGGCCACCCCAAGGGCGTGGTGGTCCCGCACCGCGGTCCGGTGGCACTGCTGCGGGCGGGAGCCGCCGAGTTCGGTTTCGGCCCCGACGACACCTGGACGATGTTCCACTCCTGTGCCTTCGACTTCTCCGTGTGGGAGATGTGGGGCGCCCTCGCGCACGGTGGCCGACTGGTGATCGTCCCCCGCGAGGTGAGCCGCTCCCCCCACGCCTTCCTCGACCTGCTGGTGCGGGAGCGTGTGACGGTGCTCAACCAGACGCCCTCCGCCTTCCGGTCGCTGGAGCAGGCCGACGCCGAAGAACCGGAGCGGGGGCGGGAGCTGGCCCTCCGCTGGCTCATCTTCTGCGGCGAGGCGCTCTCCCCCGCCGTCGTGCGTTCCTGGTACGGGCGGCACCAGGACTGTGCGCCCGTCCTGGTCAACATGTACGGCATCACCGAGACCGCGGTCCTGTCGACCCGGCTCGACCTGGACCACGACCACGGTAAGGGGCGGGTCGTCCCGATCGGCAGGGCCATCGCCGGTACCCGGCTGTACGTACTGGACAACCAGCTGCGCCCGGTGCCCCCAGGGGTGGCCGGTGAGCTGTACGTCGCGGGTACCGGTGTGGCCAGGGGATATCTGCACCGTGCCGCGTTGACGGCGCGACGCTTCGTGGCCGACCCCTTCGGCCCCGCCGGGTCCCGGCTGTACCGCTCGGGCGACCTCGCACGCGCCCGTCAGGACGGCTCACTGGAGTATCTCGGCAGGGCGGACGACCAGGTCAAGATCCGTGGCTTCCGGATCGAACCGGCCGAGGTCGAGGCGGCGCTGCTGGCCGCCCCCGGCGTGGCGGGCGGCGCCGTGCTGGCGAGCTCCGGTGTTCCGCGCGGTCCGGCCGGCACCAGGGCGGACGACGGCCGGGGAACCGAGGGGCCCGCACGGTTGGTGGCCTACGTCGTCCCCACCCGCGAGGCGACGGCGGACGATCCCGGGCCGGCCCTTACCCGGCTGCGGGAATGGCTGCGCGGGCGGCTTCCGGCGCATCTGGTCCCGTCCCTGTTCGTCCCGCTCGACAGACTGCCGCTCACCCCCAACGGGAAGCTGGACCGGGTGGCGCTCCCTTGCCCCCACGCCCGCGCGCACACCACGTCCCGCGCCCCGGACACACCGCTGGAAGCCGAACTGGCCGGGCTGTACGCCGACCTGCTCGCCGTGGAGCGGGTCGGCGCCGACGACGACTTCTTCGACCTCGGAGGCGACAGCCTGCGGGCGACACGGCTGGTCAGCCTGGTACGCCGAGCCGGTCTCGGCGCCCGGGCGGAGCTTGATGTCAGGGACGTCTTCCTCCACCCGACCGTCGCCGGGCTCGCAGCCCATCTGGGCGACCCGGATCAGCCGGGCGGCGCCTCAGTGGCAGCGGGGCCCCGGCCCGTCCCCCGGCTTCCGTCGGCCGCGGACCGGAGCGCCGAGCCGGTCCCGCTCTCCTTCGGCCAACGGCGCTTCTGGTTCCTGCACAGACTTGCCGGACCCGACAGCACCTACAACGTTCCTCTGGTACTGCGCTGGGACGGCGAACTGGACCAGGAGGCGCTCCGTGCCGCCCTGGGGGACCTCACGGCCCGGCACGAAACCCTGCGTACCCTCATCCAGCAGCGGGACGGCCAGGCGGTCCAGCACATCCTGGCGGCCGCGGCCGCACGCCCGGCACTCACGGTCGAACCCGTCGCCCCGGACCAGTTGTCGGACGCGTTGAGCGCCGCGGCCGCACGCCCCTTCCGCCTGGAGAGCGAACTTCCCCTGCGCGCGACCCTCTTCACCACCGAGGCCCCACGCCGCCAGACGTTGCTCCTGCTGCTCCACCACATCGCCTGCGACCGCGCCTCGCTGCGGTGTCTGCTGGACGACCTCGGCACCGCCTACCGGGCCCGCGTCGGCGGAGCCGCCCCGAACTGGTCGCCCTTGCCCGTTCAGTACGCCGACTTCACCCTGTGGCAGCGCGAACAGCTCGGCACCGACGACGGGCCCAGCGCCCTCCGGACCAGTCAGCTCGCCTACTGGGACAAGACCTTGGCCGGTCTGCCGGAACGCATCCCGCTACCCGCCGACCGTACGGAGCGGGCGCCGTCCGGGCGCCCGGAGCACAGCGCCGGCGACACGGTGGCCTTCTCGGTCCCCGCGGACGTGCACGGGCAGCTCCTGGAGGTGGCCGCGGACGAGCAGGCCAGCCTCTTCCTGGTGGCGCACGCCGCACTGGCCGCGCTGCTCACCCGCCTCGGCGCGGGCACGGACATCCCGATCGGCACGGCCGTGTCCGACCGCGCGGACGCGGAGCTCGACGGCCTCGTCGGCTTCTTCGTGAACACGCTCGTGCTGCGCGCCGACATCTCGGGAGAGCCGACCTTCCGTGAGCTGCTCGGCCGGGTCACGCAAGCCGATCTGGGGGCCTTCGCCCACCAGGATGTTCCCTTCGACCTGGTCGTGGAGGCGCAGGGGCCACGGCGGGCGGCGAGCGGGCAGGCCGTGTTCGGCCGGGCCCTGTTCCAGGTGATGCTGGTTCTCACACCTTCCCTCCCCGAGCGGCTGGAACTACCGGGCGGATCCGCCACGGTGGACCTGGTCGGCAGGGGTTCGGCCGGGTTCGACCTGACCTTCGGCCTGTTCGAGCGGCGGGACGTCGACGGCACCTGTCGCGGGCTCGACGGCGTGGTCGAATACCGGACCGAGCTGTTCGACCGGTCCACTGTCGAGGCCCTCTGCACCCGCTTCACGCGGCTGCTGCGTACGGTCGCGGCCACCCCGGACATCCCGGTCCACGACATCGACCTGTCAGGGCCCACGGAAGGCTGACAGCGGCTCACCGTGGGGTCGGCCGCCCCCGGCTCAGACCCTGCAGCACTGGCCTTCGCACCCGCCGCCACCTGCACCGTATGAAGTCCTCATACCGGTGGGCTTCCAACATTCACCTCCTTCTCGTGGCGCCCTCACTGTTGACCTCACGGCGCCGCGTGCCAGGCTCGCGCCATCCGGGAGCGAAGGGAACTGGCATGGTGAGTCTGGACATTGGGTTGCTCGGACCGTTCACGGCCTCGGTGGGCGGTGCGTCCATCGTCCCCAGCGCGGCCAAGCAGCGCAGGCTGCTCGCTTTGCTCGCGGTCGGCGGCGGACGCGAGATGAGCATGGCCGTCATCGCCGAGGAGCTGTGGGAGGGGTTCCCCCCGGCCGGCCCGTCGGCCGCCGTGCAGACGTACGTGAAGCAGCTGCGGCAGCGGATCGCCACCGCCGTCTCCCGGCTCGCTCCGTATGTCGACCCCAAGGAGATCCTCAGCCGCGGGAACAGCGGCTACCGGCTCGACATGCCCGACGTGCGGGTGGACGCCCGGGAGTTCGAGCGTTACGTGCGACAGGGCGAGCAGGCGATCAGCCATGGTGAGGACCAGCAGGGTGTCCTGCTGCTGTCCGAGGGGCTCGCCCTGTGGCGTGGGCAGGCGCTGAGCGACGTACGGATGTCGGGGGCTCTGCGGGCCGAGGCACTGCGGCTGGACGAGGTGCGGCTCGCCGCTGTCCAGTCGCGTATCGACGCCGAACTGCGGCTCGGTCACCATGTGCATCTGGTCAGCGAGTTGACCGCGCTCACCACCCTGCATCCGCTGCAGGAGAATCTGCACGCGCAGTTCATCGTCGCGCTCTATCGCAGCGGACGTCAGTCACAGGCTCTGGAGGCGTTCCGGAGGCTGCGTGAGGCATCCGTGCGGGAGTTGGGGATCGAGCCGTCGCGGCGGCTTCAGGAGCTGCACCGTTGGGTGCTGGCCGGTGAGCCGCTCCTGGATGCCCCGGTCCGCACTCTGACCGCTTTCTAGTCGGCGGCAGGTTCCCTCGAAAGGAGGGCAGGCAATGGAACACACGCCTGCTGACGTCGTCACGGTCCACCTCTGGTCGCTGTCCGAAGACGTGACCGTCGATCACGACGTGCGACACGACCAGGTGGTGCTCAAGAGCCGCTGGGGCATGGACTGTCTGGACCGGCCCGGGCCCGAGGTGCGGGAGGCTCTGCGGCGGATGGAGCTGGGGCCCGTGGTCCTCGCCAACGTTGCTGACCAACACGTCGACCTCAACGAGGTGTTGCTTCCGGTGCTGAGCCGGCTGTCCCATCTGGTGGTGCGCACGCTCGGCGCCGACGATCTGCGGGGCCCGCTGCTGTCGGTGTTCCCGGTGGCGCAGGACGCGCCCCTCCCCCTGGTCTGGCTGCCGGGCCAGCGGGCCGTGCGGCTACCCCGCAGGACGGTCCTGACCATACTCAACTCCGGGCTCTCGCTGGAGGCCGACGACTGTCCGCACCGGGTCGTGCTGCACCGGCCCGAGGCCGCCCTCGTGGTGGCCATGCTGGGCTGGCCGGTCACTCCTGACACAGCGAAGGCGGCCCTGCCGCTGCCGCCGCAGATGACCGAGGGCATCATGCGCTATCTGGCGGCGGCGGGAATGGCGCCGCCCGCGGACGACGCCGCGTACGACGGCGTCTGAGCCGCCGACGACCCCGGTCGTCGCGGACCGGGGCCCGGTCAGACCAGCCAGCCGGCGTCCCGGGCGATGCGAATCGCGTCGACCCTGTTGCGGGCGTTCAGCTTGACGACCACCGTCGTGAGGTAGTTGCGCACGGTCCCGGTGGACAGGTGCAGAGCGGAGGCGATCTCCCTGGCCTCGGATCCCTCCGCGGCAAGGCGCAGCACCTCCGTCTCGCGCTCGGTCAGCGGACTCTGCGCACCGCTCCACGAGGCGAGCGCCAGCTTGGAGTCGATGACGCGTTGCCCCGCGATGACCCGCCTGATTGCGTAGGCCAGTTCGGCCGGTGACTCGTCCTTGAGGAGATAGCCGTCCACTTCCGCGGCGAGCGCCCGGCGCAGGGTACCGGGGCGGCCGAGGCTGGTGAGCATGAGTGTCTTGCAGCTGAGTAGACGTTCACGGAGCTGGACGGCGGCGCTCAGGCCATCCAGGCCCGGCAGGTCGATGTCGATCACCGCGATGTCGGGCCTGACCTTGAGCGCCGCGTCGATGATTTCGTCCCCGCGCTCCAGTTCACAGACGACTTCGAGATCTCTCTCCAGACTCAGAAGCGCCACCAGCGCTCCCCGGACCATGTTCATGTCCTCTGCGAGCAATATCCGAATAATCGCAGCGCACCCCCCTGGCACAGCAATCAATAGCGTCAATTTATCAACCGGACTGATGCGGCGCGTAGTTCGCCGTCAGGCTGCCGACTGGCTGTCGCCCGCGCGGCCTTCCCAGTCCGCGTCGGCCGCGACCTCGGTGCTTCGCCGTTCGGGGGCGCGAGCCACGACCCGGAACGTTCCGTCGTTGTTCTGCTCCGCGCTCAGGCTGCCGTCGACAGCGCTGAGTCGCGTCTGCAGATTGCCGAGGCCGCTTCCGCTGTGCGGGGACGGGTCCCGATGGCCCTTCGCCACACCGTCGTTGACGATGATCAGCCGCACCTCGCCGACGACCCGCTCTGCGGCGATCTCGCAGAACGTCGCGCGGCTGTGGCGCAGCAGGTTGGTGACCGCCTCGCGGAGCACCGTCGCGAGCACGGTCTCCAGCTCCCGCTCCAGGGGCCCGGTCTGCACGCGCGCGGTGACGCGCACGTCGGCGGCGCTGAGCACGGACTGAGCCGAGCCGATCTCTTCCTCCAGGGACACGTCACGGTAGCCGCTGGCCACACTGCGCACATCGGCCAGCGACTGGCGGGACATGGTGAGCACGTCCTTGATTTCGGACTTGGCCCGGGCGGGGTGCGCGGGCAGCAGGCGGTGGATCAGCTCGCCCTTGAGGGTGATCGCGGAGAGGCTGTAGCCGAGCAGGTCGTGCAGGTCCCGGGCGAAGCGGAGGCGTTCCTGGGTGACCGCGACGCGGGTGAGTTCACCGCGGGTCTCGTGCAGGACGCGGATCAGGTCGGCGAGCCGGGTGAGGCCGAAGATCACGAGGCCGGTCAGCAGGGTGGACTGGACATAGTAGAACGTGTCCACCACGGGCAGGCCGACGAGCAGGGGCGGGGCGAGCATCGAGGCGCCCACCGCCCCGTACAGGAGCCAGCCCTGCCGTGGGGGCAGGAGCAGCAGTAAGGAGCCCGCGAGGAAGCCCGCCATCGAGCCCCACTGTGTCTCGAAGACGAGGAGGGGGAGGTAGGTCAGGAGTGCCTGGGCGCCCAGAGTGAGGATCTTGCGGCCGGTGGACGCGAGGTGCGCACCGGCTCTGGAGTGCAGCAGCTGCAGTCCGAAGATGCCGAGGAGGCACAGGACCGCCGCGGCCAGCGGGACGGCGGAGGAGTGTGTGCTCAGGATGTTGAGCAGGGTGATGCTGAAGTAACACGACAGCGCTGCGAGCAGAACGAGCCGGCCGAGCCGGGGTGCGGGGATGTCGCCACTTCTGCCGAGCGGTCTCTCCGGTCTCCCCGGGGCCTCGCCCACCTCGCTTGAGGGTATGTGACCGTACGTCATGTTCGAATCCCCTCTCCCGCAGCCCCGTCCCCGTGTGGAGCATAAACGAGCATGATGTGGAGTCACTCAAGGATTACCCAACCTCAGGTGGCCCGTGCAGCACGCGCTTGCCCGGCGGGTCGGGTCGCTCGGAGGAAGGGCGGCGCATCGTCGGCGGACGTACGCCGGGGACGGGCCCCGTAGCTCAGGAGCGCGCAAGGAGCCCGCGTTCCAGGGCGACGACGACGGCGCGGGTGCGGTCGCTGACGTCGAGTTTCGCGAAGACCCGCAGGAGATGCGTCTTCACCGTGGCCTCGCCGATGACCAGGCGACGGCCGATCTCGGCGTTGGACAGGCCGTCGGCGACCGCGCGCAGCACGTCCCGCTCGCGGGCGGTGAGCGCGACCGGTTCGGGGCGGCGCATCCGGGCCACGAGGCGCTCCGCGACCTTGGGCGCCAGCACCGTCTCGCCGCGGGCCGCCGAGCGGATGGCGTCGGCGAGCTGTTCACGGGTGGTGTCCTTGAGGAGGTAGCCGACGGCGCCGGCCTCCACGGCTCGTTCGATCTCGACGTCCGTGTCGTACGTCGTGAGGATCAGCACCCGGGTGGCCACCGACAGGGCGACGATCTCGGTGGTGGCGGCCACGCCGTCAAGCACCGGCATGCGCAGGTCGAGCAGGGCCACGTCGGGGGCGAGCCGCTCGACGAGGCCGACGCCCTCGCGGCCGTCGCTCGCCTCGCCGACGATCTCTATGGTGGGTTCGTTGGCCAGCAGGGCGATGACTCCGGCGCGCATCACGGCGTGGTCGTCGACCACGACCACCCGGATCCGGTCGTACGCGGTGTCGGTCATGGTCAGTCCTGACTGTGCGTGGGAAGGCTGGCGAGGACCCGGGTGCCGTCCCCGAGGGAACTGGTGACGGCGAGTTCGCCGTCGAGTTCGGCCAGCCGTCGACTCATGCCGTCGAGGCCGAAGCCATGGGACTCCTCGACGACGAAGCCGCAGCCGTCGTCGGTGATCTCCAGCTCGACACCGCCCACGAGTTCGGTGAGGACGACGCCGACGGTGGAGGCACCCGAGTGTTTGCGCACGTTGGCGAGGGACTCCTGCGTGCAGCGCAGCAGGGCGACGCGGGTGCGCTGGTCCAGGTCGACGTCGGGCAGTTCCGCGGTGACGGTGAGGCCGGTGTCCTGTACGAAACGGTCGAGGGTCCTGCGCAGGGTGCTCGCCAGCGAGCCGACCGCGACGCCGCTCTCGGGGGCGGAGCCGACGAGCACCCGGGCCTCGGCCAGGTTCTCGCGTGCGGTCTGCTCGATGGAGGTGAGCTGCTCGGCGCAGCGTACGGGGTCGGTGGCGGAGGCGGCGCGGGCGGCCTCCGCGAGCACCACGATGGAGGCGAAGCCCTGGGCGAGGGTGTCGTGGATCTCCCGGGCGAGCCGTTCGCGCTCCTCGGCCGCGCCCTGACGCTGATACGCCTGCGCCAACTCCTTTTGAGTGACGGTCAGTTCGGCGGTCAGTTGCTCCTGCCGCTCGTTGCTCTGGCCGACGAAGCGGTGCACCCACAGCCCCAGCCCCACCCCGGCGATGTAGGCGACCATGGTGAACACCACGTTCCCGGTCAGGAATTGGGGGCTCCAGCCCTGACCGAGCGTGCCGCCGAACACGGTGAGGGCGGCCGCGGCCCCGCTGAGTGTGATCGCGTCGCGCGGGGCTCGGGCGAAGAGCCAGAAGTGCGGCAGGGACACCACGTAGAAGGCGGCCCCGCCGTCCAGAAGGTAGGCCGTCGCCCCCAGGACGAGCACGAGGACACCGAGGTAGGTACGGGGACGCAGCAGGGGGTTGTCCGGCCGGGTGAGGACGACCGTGTGACACAGCGCGATCAGGGCGAGCAGGCCGAGCAGCCAGAACCTCCGGGCCGGCGACGCGTCGAGCACGGCGACGGCCGGGGGCAGCAGACCGAACAGGATCCAGCCTGCCAGGTTCCAGCGAAGGACACGGTCCTGGGCGAGCCGGTCACCCGACTGCTGCTGCCACTGAATCACGCTGATTCACCTCGTTCCTGGAGGAGTTGAGAGGCCGGCGGTCGAGTCGGTCAGCGTACCGATTCCAGGGTGCGGGCGGCCTGTTCGGAGGTGCGGCGGGCACCGCGCACCCCGCGGGAGGGCCACCAGTTGGCCTCGCCCAGCAGGAGCATCAGGGACGGCAGGACCAGCATACGGATGACGAAGGCATCCAGGAGGACGGCGACCGCGAGGCTGAAGCCGATCTGCTTCATCTCGATCAGGTGCAGGGCCGCGAAGCTGGCGAAGACCGTGACCATGACCACGGCGGCGCTGGTCACCACCCCCGCCGAGCTCCCGATGCCCTCGATCACGGCCTTGCGGGTCGGGACTCCGCGCAGGGCCGCCTCCCGGATCCGGCTGATCACGAAGACCTGGTAGTCCATCGAGAGGCCGAACAGGATCACGAAGAGGAACAGCGGGACCCGGGAGCCGATCGACCCGGTGGAGGTGAAGTCGACCAGGCCCTCGGCCCAGGTGTGCTGGAAGACCATGACGAGGATGCCGAGCGAGGCGGCGGCGGAGAGGAGGTTGAGGGCGATGCCGACCAGGCCGAGGACCACGGAGCGGAACGCGTAGACGGTCATGACGAAGGTGACCAGGAGCAGTGCCCCGATGATGAGGGGCAGCTTCTGTTCCTGGTGGGTCGGGTAGTCGGTGTAGCGGGCCACGTCACCGGTCACCGCGGTCTCGGCGCCCTTCACCTGGCCGACGGTCTCCGGGACGTACCTGTCGCGGATGTCCTTGAGCGAGGACTGGGCCTCGTCGCTGCTGACGTAGTGCGGGACCTGCAGTTGGAGCATGCTGATCCGCTTGTCGGGCGACGTGGTCAGCCGAGAGGTGCCGCTCAGGCGCGGGTCGTCCTTGACGTCGGCGGCGAGTTCACGCAGGGCGGCGGTCACCTCGGGCGAACTGTCGGCTTCGGCGCGGACCACGACCTGGTGCATGGACTTCAGCTCCGGGAAGGCCGCGTTCAGCCGGTCGTACACCTGCATGGCGACGATGGAGCGGGAGTGCGTCTCGCGGCCCATGTCGGTGAGCTTGAGGCTGAGGATCGGGGCGGCGAGGGCGAGCAGCCCGACCACAGTGACGGTGAGGGTGGCGACGGAGTGCTTGGCGACGGGGCGCAGCACGGCGGCGGTCAGACGGCCGGGGCCGGTCTTGTGCGTCTTCTGCTTCTTCGGTGCGAGCCCCTTGGCCGCCCGGCGCTCGGCCCGGCGTTCGGCCCGCATGCCCATGCTGGCGAGAAGGGCGGGCAGCACGGTCAGGGAGCTGACGACGGCGACCAGGGTGACGAGGATCGCGCCGGTGGCGATGGACGAGAAGATGACGTCGTCGGCGAGGTAGAGGGTGGCGCTGGAGACGGCGACGGCGAGACCGGAGAGGACGACGGCCCGTCCGGACGTGGCGGCGGCGAGTTCGACGACGGCCTGCGGGCTCAGCATGCCGCCGGCGCGGGCCCGCTCCTCACGTTCGCGCTTGAGGTAGAAGAGCGTGTAGTCGACGCCGACGGCGAGGCCGATGAGCAGGATGACGTTGGTGCCGACGCCCGCGTCGGGGAAGACGTGCGAGGCCACCATCGACAGTCCGACGGCCGCGGCGATCGAGGACAGGGCGAGCAACAGCGGTACGAGGGCCATCGCCACGGAGCTGAAGACCAGCAGCAGCGTGATGAGGGTGACCGGCAGGGCGATCACCTCGGTGCGCGAGAGGTCGTCGCCGCGCAGCTTGTCGACGCCCTTGCTGATGGACGGCGACCCGGTCTCCTCGACGCGCAGCCCGGGGTTGGCCTTCTGTACGGCCGCGGTCTGCTCGATCAGCGGGTCGACGTGCTCCTTGCCCTCCAGCTCCGGGCCCTTCATGGTGACGGATACCCGCACCGCCGTGTTGTCCGCGTTGCGTACCGGGTCGGCGACGGAGAGCACCTCGGGCAGCTTGGCCATCCGGGCGGCGACGTCGGCGGCGGCCGAGTCGGCCGCGGCGACATCGAGCTGTCCGGTCCCCGGCTTCGCGGTGATCAGGACGTGTTCGACGGGGCGCTGCTGTAACCCGCCCTCCGCGGCGATCGCCTCGCCCCGTCCCGCCTCGCCGATGCGGAAGTCCTCGGTGGTCGCCGGGTTGGTGCCGACGGAGATGCCGATACCGAGGCACAGGACGACGAACACGAACCAGCCGACGACGCCCCGCCAGGGGTGGACGGCGCTCCAACGAGCCATGCGTACAGGGAGATTCTTCATGTCGTCCATGCTCCTCGTCGGGGGTGTGGTGCCGACAGCAGCGACCGGTTGAACTTGAGGTCCACCGACTGGTGGACCCCCGTCCGCCTCACTGGAAGCTGAGCGTGTGGAAGACCGTCACGTTGCCCTCGAGTTCCTGGCACCACTGCGCGGCGGCGGCGAGCCGGCTCCCGCTGTCGGGCGCCGTGGTGTCCAGGAGGATCCCGAGCGAGGTGCCGCTGTGGCCGATGACGACGCCGAGACCGCCGACGTCCTCGCAGACGCGGATCATCGGCTCCAACGACCTCTTGTGGCGCAGCACCTGGTTCATCCGGGCGCTCTCGGTGGCCACCCGGCCGACCTCGGCCAGGTCGCGGCGGGCCACGGCGCCCGTGATGCGGTCCAGGAGACCGGCGTACCGCCACCGGTCGGCCGTGGTGAACGGTTTCGGTATGGCGTTGAAGGCGACCGTGTCGACGGCGCCGCCCTCGTCGATGCCGACGACCGTCATCGGGGGCAGCGACCCGAGTTCCGCGCGCAGCCGCACGCTGCGGTGGTGGAAGGCGACGATCGCCGGGTACAGGACGCCGTCGGTGGGTTCGATGCGGGCCAGGTACGACTCCATACGGCGGGGCGGCATGGGTTCGCCGAGGGCGTTGGCGACGGCCCGTGCCGTGGCCACCAGGTCGGCGGACGAACTGGCGAGGCCCTTGCCCTCGGGCAGGGTGCTGTCGATGACCAGCGCCCCGCCGCCGGGCCTTCCGGCGTCGTCCAGGACCATCCCGGCCAGCCGCAGGGCCTTCTTCTTGTGGGCCGGTTCGACGACCACCTCCGACTGGTCCGGGTCGAGCACGAAGCGGGCCGTGGACCAGCGGGCCACCGGCAGGGTGACCAGGAAGTCCCCGTCCTCCTCGGGCAGTACGCCCTGGAGCAGTTCACCGAAGGTGCCGAAGGCGGTGCTGACCCCGGTGGCCGCCACCTGGCGGTAGTCCGTGGTGGTCACGTGCGACTCCTGTCCTGTACGGGTCTGTTCCGCGCGGGTGTACGGGTGGTCGTCTCCCGAATGCGGGCCGCGCTGAGGGCCGGCCTGGTACCGACGAAGTAGTGTCCGCCGTCATCCAGTTCGTGGAGCGTGACGCGCTCGGCGAGGGTCCGCCAGGCGCCGACGGCACGGGCCGCGTCCGCGGTCTGCGGGTCGTCCCGGGCGACGACGACGTCCACCGGGGCGGTCAGGCGGTGCGGGTGCGGCTGTTCCTGGAGCCGGATGAGGTGCCGGTGGGAGGTGCCGACGTCGTGCCGGTAGGCGCGGTCGGCGACCTCGGCCCGCTCCGGCTGGTACGCGTCCAGCTCCACGTAGGCGTGGCCGCCGCGCAGCCGGCCGAGCAGGGTGCGCCGGTCCGTGGCCGCGAGCTCGGCCAGTTCGCTCCGCGACGCCTGGGCGTCCGGGAGCAGTGGGGCTCCGAGAAAGACCCGTTCGACGGGTCGGCCCGCCGCCTCCAGGAGCCGGGCGGTCTCCAGGGCGGCCGCGGCGCCGGCGCAGTGGCCCCACAGCAGGACGGGCGTCGTGATGTGCGCGAGGATCTCGTCCCTGGCGCGGCAGGCCAGCTCGGGCACGTCCAGCAGGGGTTCGTCGGGGACGGCGAAGTCGTGGCCGGGCGGTTCGGCCCCGTACACGGCGACGCCGTCACGCTCCAGCTCCTGCGCGAGCGCCCGGTAGTTGACGGCGTTCCCGGCGGCGTACGGGAAGCAGACCAGGGTGTGGTGGGGGCTGCGCACCGGAAGCAGCGGATGCAGCAGCCGGTGGCGGCGCGGTCGGCGGGGCTCACCGTCACGGCGGCGGGTCAGGACGCCGGCCAGGTCGGCGAGGACCGGGTGGGCGACCAGGTCGGCGACGGTCAGGCGGCGGCCTAGGTGGGCGATGAGCCGGGCGGCGGCCAGGGAGGTGCCGCCGAGCGCGAAGAAGCTGTCGTCCTTGCCGATGCGTTCCAGGGGGACGCCGAGCACCTCGGCCCAGGCCACGGCGAGGCGCCGCTCGTCGGGTGTGGCCGGGGCGGTGCGGGTGACGCCGCCGTGGCCGAGGGTGCCGGCGAGTCCGGCCAGCGCCGCCTTGTCGACCTTGCCGTTGACGGTCAGCGGGAGGTGGTCCAGCCGGTGGCAGTAGGTGGGCACCATGTAGTCGGGCAGCTGGGCCGCGAGGAAGTCCCGTGCCCGTACGGCGCCGTCGGGGGCGGCGGCCGCCTCGTCCGTGGTGAAGAAGGCGACGAGGGTACGGGTGGCACCGAGGTCGCCGTCAATGACGACCGCCACGTCCCGCACACCCGCCATGGCCGCCAACCGGTGCTCGATCTCGCCGAGTTCGATCCGGTAGCCGCGGATCTTCACCTGTTCGTCGTGGCGGCCCAGGAACTCGAGGCGACCGTCGGGCAACCAGCGGCCGAAGTCGCCGCTGCGGTACATGCGGGTGTGGGCGCGGAACGGGTCGGGGACGAAGGCCTGCCGGGTGCGTTCCTCGTCGTTGATGTAGCCACGGCCCACGCAGACGCCGGAGAAGGCGATCTCGCCGGTCGTGCCGAGGGGGACGAGCTGCAGGTTGTGGTCGAGCACGTACGTGTTGACATTCCGCAGGGACCGCCCGAGCGGCACGAAGGCGCGCTCCGGAACGCCGTCCAGGATCTCGTGCATGGTGTCGTCGCAGACCTCCGTGGCGCCGTAGGCGTTGACGAGTCGGATGCCGGGGTGGGCGGCGAACCAGCGGCGGACCAGGTCGAGGCCGAGGACCTCGCCGGTGACGCAGAGGGTGTGCAGGGCGCCGAGGTCTCGCGGGTGCCGCTCCAGATGGCGCAGCAGGACGTCGAGATACGCGGGTACGGTCTGCGCGACGGTCACGTCGCGGCTGACGAGTTCGCCGAGGAACCCGGGGACGTCGAGCAGCGCGTCGGTGTCGATGACGCGGGTGGCGGCGCCGGCCAGCAGTGGCGCGGCGAACTGCCACAGGGAGATGTCGAAGCCCACGGACGCGGTCTGCGCCACGACCTGCCCGTGGCCCGCCGCGAACCCCATGTCGTCGATCTTCGCGTAGAGGTGGTTGACCAGGCCCGCGTGCTCGCAGAGGGCGCCCTTGGGGGTGCCGGTGGAGCCCGACGTGAAGTAGATGTAGGCGGCCTGGGCGGGAGCGGGCGGTCCCGGGAGGGGATGGTCCGCCGGGGTGGCACGCACGTGGTCGAGCGTCAGGACCGCGAGGCCACCCTCCAGTTCGGCGGCCGCCTTGCGGACGACGGACTCGCCGTGGTGGTCGGTGAGGGCCAGCACGCAGACGGCTTCATCGAGTTGGACGGCCACGCGTTCCACGGGCAGGTCGAGTGGCATCGGGAGGTACACGGCGCCCGCCTTGAGGACGCCGATGGCGCTCGCGATCCAGTCGAGGGTGCGGTCCATGACCACCGCGACCACGTCCTCGGCGCCCGCTCCCGCCGCGATCAGGGCACGCGCGACGCGGTCGGATCGTTCGTCGAGCTCCTGGTAGGTCCAGGTCCGGTCGCCGTGGGCGGCAGCGGGGGCGCCGGGCCTCTCCCGTGCCCGTCGCCGGAACAGGTCGACGAAGGTGAGATCGGGCGGGTCGTCGCGCGGACCGGCGAGTTGGTAGAGCTGGGTCGCGGTCTCCTCGGGGGAGAGCAGGCTCCGGCGGTCGTGACGGGCGGACGGGTCCTCGGCGAGCCGGCGCAGGGCGGCCAGTTGGTATCCGGCCAGGCGGGCGGCGTGGTCTCCGTCGAAGGCCGCGAGGTCGTACGTCACGTGCAGCGTGAGGCCGTCCGGGCCCCGCGCCCACGCGAACCGCACCACGGCGCCCGGGCCGTGCGGGTGGCCGTGGGTATCGGTCGTGAGGCCGGACAGGTCGAGCACGGCGTCGGGCGCGCCAGTCGTCGTCTCCGGCGCGAGCAGGACGGCTTCGGCCAGCTCGGCCCATGTGGAGGGGTCGACGGTCAGGCGCAGCGCGCGCGGTGCACTCCCGTGCCCCGGCGGCACGTAACCGGAGACGACGCCGCGTTCGGAGGTGAGCGTGGCCAGGACTCGGGCGTGCGCGGTGAGCAGGAGGCCGGGCAGGTCGGTGCCGAGGGCACGTGCCGTGCGCTCCAGGTCGTCGGCCAGGTCGGGCGGGAGTGTGGTCCGGTGTGTGCCGGCGCCGGGACCGCCCGCGTGCGGGGCGCGCCAGCGGGGGACGGTGGCGGTGAACCCGGCGGTGGGGGGCTCGGGCGGCGGTCCGTCCTCGGGACCTGGGTGCCGGGCGTCATCCTGGTGTGCCCGGCCAAGGGGGCTCGTCGCGGTCATCTGGTCGCGGCCCTCTCTCGTGATGAGTGCGGGGCGGGTACGGGGTCCACGTCGACCTCGACGAGGTCAGCGGCCGCCAAGGCGCGGCGGGCCGCCTTCAGCGGGTCGGGCGCCACGGCCACCACGCAGGCCAGGCGGTCCTGGAACGAGTGGGTGATGCGGATGTCGCGGCCGGGTGCGGTGGTCGCCCGCGCGGCCAGAACGCCGGGGGCCGCGGCGGCCGCGGGCAATCCGCGTACGGCCGTCACCCGGCCCTCGCGGGTCGCCCGGACGAAGCGCACCGCTGCGTGGCCCGCACCGGGGGCCGTCACCGCCGCCGGGAGGCCCGCGGCACGGGCCACCACGGCGTCCACCAGGTCCACGCCCAGAGCGGCTCGCACCGCGACCGGGATCATGCCGCCCGCCAGGCGCGGGTTGACCTCGATGACGACGGGGCCGCCGACGGACCAGCGCAGTTCGGTGTGGGCGGCGCCCCAGCCGAGGCCCAGCGCGGACAGGGCGCGCACGGCCGTCTCACCCAGGGCGCGGGTCGTGGACCCGGGGGTGGCGGCGGGGACGTCATGGCCGGTCTCCACGAAGTACGGGACGGGGCCCACGTGTTTGGCGACCACCGTGACGACCCGGCCGTCGAACGTCTCGACCGAGAACTCCGGTCCGGCCACCGCCTCCTCCACCAGGATGCGGCTGATGGCGCCGTCGTCCAGGAGCCGGTGGGCCCACTGACGGGTGTTGTCCGCGTCGCGGCACAGACGTACGCCGACCGAGCCCGAACCGCTGACCGGTTTGAGCACAACGGGGTATCCGAGGGACTCGGCCGCGGCGACGGCCGCCGCGGCGTCCTCGACGGCCCGGAACCCCGGCACCGGCACCCCGGCCGCGCGGTGCCGTTCCCGCTGTACGTCCTTGGCGCGACAGGCCGCCACCGCGTCACCGTCGGGACCCGGCAGGCCGAGCACCGCGGCGGCGCGGGCCGCTGCCTCGACGTAGTACTCGGAGCTGGAGGTGACGCCCGCGAGGCCGCCGGCCGCGGCCAAGCCGGTCAGCGCGCGCAGCACCGCGTCCGGATCGGTGGTGTCCAGGGTCCGGGTGTCGACGGCGTCCTCGGCGGCGTACGGATACCGTCCCGGGTCGCGGGCGAGCAGCACGGGCCGCAGGCCCCGCGCGCGTGCGGCGGCGCAGAACTCCTGCCCGGTCCCCGTGGTGTTGCTCTCCACGAAGGCCATCCATCCACCGCTCATCGGGTGCCTCCCGGCGTGTACCGGGCCACGACCGCCTGCGTCTCGGCGTCCAGTCGCAGGCGTGCCTCCCGCAGGCGGGCGCGGTGGGCGGCGGCCCACTCCGTGTGGTCGTGCAGACGGCCCCGCAGGGCGTCCACCGCCTTGCCGCACTCCCCCGGGCCGCCGCCGCGGTTCAGACCGGCGACCACCTCGCGCAGTTCGGGGAGCGGCGTTCCCAGGCCGTCGGGCCGCAGGTCCGCCGCGACGAGTTCGGTGCCGCCGGACTCGACCGCCCGGCGTACGGCCGCGCCGACGGCGTGGTGCGCCGTACGGAACGGGACGCCCCGCGCGACCATCCGGTTGGCGACCACGGTGGCTGTCACGAAGCCCTCCTTGGCACGGGCCTGCATCCGCTCGGCGTCCGGGCGGGCCCCGGAGACCAGCACCTGGCCGAGCAGGATCGCGTCCCGTACGGCGGCCAGGGCGGGCCAGGCCACGGAGACGGCTTCCGTGCCGACCTCGATGGAGTTGGTGAACGGGGTCGACTTCATCGCCGAGGCCGCAGCCGTCCAGGCGCCGATGGCGATCGCCGCCTTCGCCTTGACGTGTTCGAGCAGGAACGCGTTGCGTTTCTGCGGCATCGCGGAGCTGCCCCCGACGAGCCGTTCGGGGAAGTCGACGAAGCCGAACTCCTGTGTGCTCCACAACTGCAGATCGGTGGCGAGCCGGCTGAGGGTGACCGCGGCCGACGCGACCACGGCGAGCCCGCGCAGCATGGTGTCGCGGGCGGCGACCGCGTCGGTGGCGTGCAGCGGCGGCGCTGTGAAGCCCAGCAGGACGGCCGTGCGCTCCGAGTTGATCGGTAGGTCGGTACCGGCGACGGCGCCCGCGCCGAGGGGGCAGCGGTCCAGTTCGTCGACCGTGTGCCGCAGTGCCGCGAGGTCCCGGTCCAGGGCGGCGGCGATGCCCGCCAGGTAGTAGCCGTAGGTCGCGGGCATCGCGGGCTGGAAGTGGGTGTAGACGGGCATGACGACATCGGCGTGCGCGCGGCTGCGGGACAGCAGGACGCCTTGCTGGCGCATCAGCTGCCCGTGGAGTTCGGAGAGCTCCTCGCGCAGCCGCATCGCCGTGACGGTCGCCTTGAGGTCGTTGCGGGAGCGGGCGGTGTGCAGCTTGCCGCCGACGTCGGCCCCCAGTTCGGCGGAGAGGTGTCCCTCGTACATGAGGTAGGCGCCGCGCGGGGCGTCCAGGCCCTCCAGTTCGCGGAAGCTGCTCGCCCGCAGTCGCTGTACGGCCTCGATGAGCCGGGCCGCGGCCTCACCCGGCAGCAGTCCGCTCTCGGCGAGCATCACCACGTGCGCGAGGTCCACGGTGGTGATGGGTTCGAGCTCGCGGCGGACCTCAGCCGGGCTCTGTTCGCCGTAGACGATGCGGCGGGTGCGGGGGGCGAGCGTGCCGGTGAGGCGGCCGGTGTCCTTGCTCCGGGGGCTCACGACAGGGCCCCTTCGGCCAGCGGGGCGTGCGGGACGACGCCGGGCACCGCGTCGTAGGAACGCCGTCGCCAGACGAGCCGGGACCAGCGGTCCCCCGCCGCCCCGGGCTCGGTGACCTGGGCGGGCTCGGCCGGACGGACCACCGCCGCGTGGCCGCCCGCGGCGAGCCAGGCGTCGTCGTAGACCGTGGCCTGGTAGCGGTAGCCCTCGTCGGGGAGCATCACGACACAGGTCCGGTCGGGATGGCGCGCGGCCCACCAGCGGGCGACCTGGTAGGCGGCGCCGCTGGTGGGGCCCTGGAACAGTGCGTGCCGGGCGTGCAGCGCGCGGGTGCTGGCGTACGCCTCCGCGGCGGACAGCCAGTGCACCTCGTCGAAGACGCCGTGGTCAAGGTTGGCCGGCCACAGGCTGTTGCCGAGGCCGCGCAGCTCCCGCGGGCCGTCCGGCTGGCCGAACAGAACGCTGTGGTGGGTGTCGACACCGAGCGCGACGGTGTGCGGGGTACGGGTGCGCAGGGCACGCGTGGTGCCGCACATGGATCCGCCCGAACCGACCGGGCCGACCAGGCAGTCGACCGTGCCGAGCGTGCGCCGCAACTGGTCGGCGACCGTGGCGTACGAGCGCGGGTTGTCGGGGTTGCTGTACTGCTCGGGGCAGAACGTGTCGGGCAGTTCGGCCCGGATCTCCGCGAGGCGGTTGAGCCGGGCCGTCTGGTAGCCGCCGACCGGCGCGGGCTCCTGGCAGATCTCGACGCGGGCGCCGAGGTCGGTGAGCCGGCGGTACAGGTTGGCGTCGATGGCCGGGTCGCTGACGAGGATCAGCTTGCGGCGCATCAGGGCGGCCTGCATGGCCAGAGCGAGTCCGAAGGTGCCGGAGGTGGTCTCCACGATGACCGTGTCCGGCCCCAACTCGCCTTTGTGTTCCGCGCGTTGCAGGATGTAGTGGGCGGGAAGCAGCTTCATCAGGGTGAAGACGGCGCCGTAGAGGTTGGAACCGATCCGGATGAGGCGCGGCATCATCGTGGCCTCGGTGATCGAGGGGTACGTCGGGGTGGCCGGAGGCATGGTGCTCCTGGGATCGTGGGCGGGCACAGGGTTCCCCGGGGTGCAGGCGGAGGCTTTTTGCGGCGGTACGAGCCCTTCGGGCGAACACTCCCGTGCGGTCCATGCTGACGCGCCGGCCTGACACGGGGCTGACACCCGTGGCTGGCCGCCTTGTCAGCAGGACGTCAGCGCGGCGCGAGACCATCGCCCGGGCACCGGTGGGTGCCGGAGCGACTGACGACCCTTGGGGGCAGGATGCTGTGGACGCAGGTCGTGGAACCGAGACCCTTCGCCGAGCGGCGCCTGGTGTGCTTTCCGCACGCGGGCGGTTCTCCCTACTTCTTCCGCGGCTGGAGCAAGGGGCTGCACGAGCTGGAGGTGCACGCGGTGTGCTACCCGGGGCGCGCCGAGCGTTTCGGGGAGCCGTACGCCACCGAACTCGCGCCGATGGCCCAGCACATCGCGGCTGAGCTGCTGACCGTCGACGATCCCCGCCCGCTCGCCCTGTTCGGCCACAGCATGGGCGCGACCGTGGCCTACGAGGTGGCCAGGGCCCTCGAGGCGGCGGGCCGCACCGTGCACCATCTGTTCGCCTCCGGCGCCCGTGCCCCGCAGCTGAACGTTCCGGACCCCGCGGCGGCGACCACCTGGGACGAGGCCGCGGTCGTCAGGACCCTGATCGAACTGGGCGGCACCGACCCGGAACTGCTGCGCAACCAGGGGTTCGTGGACCTGGTCCTGCCGTACATCGGCGCCGACTTCCGGATGCTCGCCGCGTACGGGCGCGGCCCCGCCGAGCCGCTCGCCTGCCCGGTCACGGCGCTGGTGGGCGCCGACGACCCCCGGGTGACCGGCGACCAGACGGCGGCCTGGCGGGAGGTCACCGGGGGGCCGTTCCGGTTGCGGACGCTGCCCGGGGAGCACTTCTACCTGGAGCAGGACCCGCCGTACGACACGGTGGCCAGGACGCTGGGCGCCCCCGGACGGCACGCGGGGCCGCGCTGATCGCCCGCGTCACTGGTCGCGGTACATCTCCGCCAGCAGGAACGCCAGGTCCAACGACTGCGTGTGGTTCAGCCGCGGATCGCAGGCCGTCTCGTACCGGACCGGGAGGTCCTCCGCGAGGAGCGCGTTGCCGCCGCCGACGCACTCCGTGACGTCGTCGCCGGTCAACTCGACGTGAATGCCGCCCGGGTGGGTGCCCAGGGCGCGGTGGACCTCCACGAAGCCGCGCACCTCGTCGAGCACCGTCTCGAAGCGGCGGGTCTTGTGGCCGCTGGGCGCCGTGGTCGTGTTGCCGTGCATCGGGTCGCTGACCCAGCACACCTGGGCTCCCTCGGCGCCGGTCTTCTCGACGAGGACCGGCAGCACGTCACGTACGCGCTCCGCTCCCGCCCGCACCACGAACGTGAGGCGGCCCGGCTCGCGGTGCGGGTCGAGGCGGTCGATCAGCTGGAGTACGTCGTCGACGGCGGCGGACGGGCCGAGCTTCACGGCGATCGGGTTGCTGATGCGGGAGAAGAACTCGACGTGCGCGCCGTCGAGTTGGCGGGTGCGCTCACCGATCCACAGCAGGTGGCCGCTGCCCGCGTAGACCCGGCCGGACTCCGGGTCGGTGCGGGTGAGCGCCGTCTCGTAGTCCAGGAGCAGCCCCTCGTGGCTGACGTAGAACTCGGCGGTGCCGAGTTCCCAGGTGTCGATGCCGCAGGCGTGCATGAAGGCCAGGCTGCGGCCGATCTCGTCGGCCAGCGACTCGTACCGCTCCCCGGCGCGTGAGCGGGCGACGAACCCCCGGTTCCAGGCGTGCACCTGGCTCAGACCGGCGAAGCCGCCCGTGGTGAGGGAACGGACCAGGTCGAGTGTGCTCGCCGACGCTTCGTACATGGTGCGCAGGCGGGCCGGGTCGGGTCTGCGGGCCTCGGCGGTGAACTCCAGGCCGTTGACCGCGTCCCCTCGGTACGACGGCAGGGTCAGGTCACCCTGCCGCTCGACCGGACTGGAGCGCGGTTTGGCGTACTGGCCGGCCATCCTCCCGACCTTGACGACCGGCAGGGCGGTGGCGTGGGTGAGGACCACGGCCATCTGCAGCAGCGTCTTCAGCTTGCGGCGCACGGAGTCGGCGGTCACCTGCGCGAAGGTCTCGGCGCAGTCGCCTCCCTGCAACAGGATCGCCTGCCCGCGGGCCACGGCCGCCATGCGCCCCCGCAGGTCGGCGCACTCGCCCGCGCTGACCAGCGGTGCGTCGGTGGCGAGCCGGTCGGTGACGTCGCGCAGCGCGGCGGGGTCCGGCCAGTCGGGCTGCTGAACGGCCGGGAACGTACGCCGGAGTGCGGCGAATTCGTCGGTTTTCCTTTCCAGGACTTCCATGGCCATGCCTTCCCTGTGGGTGTCGAATATGCGCCCACTACATATCCACCCCGAGCACCCGGTCAAGCAATTCGAAAATGGACTGCAGCGGCTCCATGAAATTGGTCTGGCCGTGTTCGCGTGCCGGTTGATTGACTCTTCCTGCCCATGGCATCCAATTCGGTGGGGAGTTCGTCTTGAACGGAACGGGAACCATTGAAGTGCGGATGGCCGCTGCCCGTCTGCCCCGGCATGAACCACTCGCTCTCTACACCTTGCTGACCGGCGGCCGCCCCTCGGCGGACGTGTTCCTCCTGGAGAATCTGCCCGACCGCGGCGAGGACCGGCGCTCGGCCGTCGTCGGCGTCGGACGGCTCGCCGAGATCCGGGTGTACGACCGGTATCTCGACATCGACGGCGTGCCGGCCGTGGCGGCGGCCCTCGCCCGGGCCGCCGGATCGGCCGGCCTCACCGAGGACGCGCCGCCGGGCCCCGAGCCCGGGAGCCCGCACCGGCTGCGCTTCACCGGCCAGGACATGCTGTGGACGGCCCTCGGCCGGGCCCGGCGCGTCTTCGCGGTCCACGGTGAACTGCCCCAGCAGGGACACGCGTTCGGATTCCTCTCGTCGTTCGCGTACGAGTCCGCCTGGCACATGGAGACGCTGCCCCGGCGGACCAAGGAGCCGCACGGCCCCGACATCACGCTCTCGCTCTTCCGGGACACCGTCCGGTACGACGTCGCGCGCGGCGCCCCACTTCACCTGCGGGCGCACAGCGCGGCGTTCGCGGACGCCGGACGGGCGGCCGATGTCGCCGCGGCCGCCGCCGAGGCGGCACGGACCGCTGCCGTGGCGGCACCGGAGGCACCCGCACCCCGCTCGGTGCGCGACAGTGTCGGCCGTGACACCTTCCTGGACTGGGCGGACCGCTGCCTGCGGCACATCGCGGTCGGCGACCTGTACCAGATCCAGATCGGGCACCGCATCGACGTCGCCACGGACCTGGAGCCGATCGACGTCTACCGGCGGCTGCGCGCGCGGAACCCGTCGCCGTACATGTACCTGATGCCGAGAGCGGGCGGCACGCTCATCGGTGCGAGCCCGGAACTGTTCTTCCGGATCGAACCCGACGACGTCGCCGGGGACGAGATCGTGATGCGCCCCATCGCGGGCACCGCGCGACGCGGTCCCGACGACGAGGTCAACCGGCGTCGCGTCAAGGAGATGCGGGAGTCCAGCAAGGAACAGGCCGAGCACATCATGCTCGTCGACCTGTGCCGCAACGACATCGGCCGGATCAGCAGGCCCAGCACCCAGCCGGTGGACCGGCTCATGGAGGTGGAGACCTTCTCGCACGTCTTCCACCTGGTGTCGACGGTCTCCGGCCGCCTGGAGCCGGACGTGGACGTGTGGCAGGCGGTACGCGCCACGTTCCCCGCCGGAACCATGACCGGGGCGCCCAAGATGCGCGCCATGGAGATCATCGACGGCCTGGAGGGAGAGCGCCGCGGCAGCTACGCGGGCGCGGTGGGGCTGATCGACATGCGCGGCTGGTGCGAGCTCGCCCTGTGCATCCGCACGATCGAGTACGACGGCGCCGTCTACTCCACACAGAGCTCGGCCGGCATGGTCGCCGAGTCGGATCCGGAGGCGGAGTGGCGGGAGACCCTGGCGAAGATGGGCGCGGCGTACTGGGCGCTGACCGGAGAGGAACTGCTGCCGTGAAGGTTCTGCTGATCGACGCGTACGACAGCTTCGTCCACATCATCGACCAGTACCTGCGCACCCTCGGCGCGGACACCCTGGTCGTCCGCTCCCTGACCCGGACGCCCGCCGCTCTGGCGGGGCTGGAGCCGGACGCCGTGGTGCTCGGGCCGGGTCCCGGGCACCCGGCGGACTCGGGGCACGTGGAACTGGTGCACGAGTTCGCGGGGCGGGTGCCGCTGCTCGGCGTGTGTCTGGGGCACCAGGCCATCGGGCTCGCGTACGGCGGGCGGATCGAGGTGGCCGGGCAGGTGATGCACGGGCGGACCAGCACCGTACGGCACGACGGGGCGGGGCTGTTCCAGGGGCTGGGCCACACGCTGGAGGCGACCCGGTACCACTCGCTGCTGGTCGCCGAGCCGCTGCCGAAGGAGCTGGTCACGACGGCGGTGGCCGCCGACCACGGCTATGTGATGGGGCTGCGGCACCGGACACTGCCCGTCGAAGGAGTGCAGTTCCACCCGGAGTCCGTGATGACGACGGGCGGGCTGACCATGATGAACAACTTCCTGGAACTGCGCGCCTCCCCCGTCAGCCGATGACCGCGCCCAGCTCCGCGACGGCCTCCCCGATCCCCGTACGCGGAAGCTGGGCGTACCCCGCCACCAGCGCGGGCGGACCCTCCCCGGGCCGCGCGTGGAACGCCGCCGCCCCCCGCACCAGGACGGAGCGGCTGAGCGCCCCCGCAACCAGAGCCGCCTCGTCGGTGTGCGGGGGCAGCTGTATGCAGGCGTGCAGTCCGGCCGCCGGCCCCAGGACCGTGGCGCCGGGCAGATGCCGTCGCACCGCCGCCTCCAGGACCTGCCGGCGGTCCCGGCACAGGGAGTTGAGGCGGCGCAGATGACGGTCGTACAGGCCGCTGCGCAGGAACTGTGCGAACGCCAGCTGCGCCAGGCTGTCGGTCCCCAGGTCGTGCCGGGCGCGGGCACGCAGCAGCGGGGCGAGGACGGCCCGCGGTGCCGCGAGCCAGCCCAGGCGCAGGCCGGGGGCGAGTGTCTTGCTGGCGGTGCCCGCGTAGACGACGTGATCGGGGGCGAGCCGGCGCAGGGCGAGCGGCCGGGACGTACCGCGCTCGTACCAGAGGCCGCCGTCGTAGTCGTCTTCCACGATCCAGCTCCCGGTCTCCCGTGCCCAGGCGACGAGTTCGGCCCGCCGCCGCGCGGACAGGGTGACGCCGGTCGGGTACTGGTGGGCGGGCGTCACGAGCACGGCACGTACCCCCGAGTCCCGCAGCGCCGCCACGTCGACGCCCTCCGCGTCGACCGGCAGCGGCACCGGCCGCAGCCCGCACTCGCGCACGAACTGGCGCTGGCGCGGATGCCCCGGGTTCTCCATTCCCAGGGCGTCGACGCCCAGTTCGGGCAGCGCGGCGCCGAGCAGGCCGAGGGTCTGGGCGAAACCCGCCACGACCATGATCCGCTCCGGTGTGCTGGGCACACCGCACACCCGGCCCAGGTAGTGGGCGAGTTCGGTGCGCAGGGCCGGCACACCGGCGGGTGGCGGGTAGTCGTGGTCGGCCGAGTCCGCGGACTGCAGGGCCCGCTGGTAGCAGGTGAGCCAGTCGCGGCGCGGGAAGTGCGGGAACAGGGGGGCGTTGGGGCGCAGGTCCCAGCGCACGTTCGGCACCCGGCCGTCCTCCAGCAGGGTCGGTACGACCGGCTCGGGCCGCAGATGCCGTACGACGCGGGTGCCCGCGCCCTGCACCGCCTCCAGGTAGCCCTCGGCGACGAGTTGTCCGTACGCCTCGACGACCACACTGCGCGAGACTCCGAGGTCGTCGGCGAGGCTGCGGCTGGAGGGCAGCCGGCTGCCCGGGTGCAGCACTCCGGCGGCGACCTCGCTCTTGATGAACCGCTGGATCTGTGACGTCAGTGGGACGTCGGAGTCCCGGACGACGTTTATCGCCACGTGCATGCTGCTCACATCCCTTTCGCCGAATTGGACCGCACGAATGATCCGGCGGTGGTCTGGAAAGGACCCGTCGCATTTCCCAGACTGAAACCGGACCGAAAAGCGAAAACATTCGCGCAGGAGGAGATCGCCGTGGAGAACTGGCCCCACTTGCTGAACGCTCTGCTGGACCGCCACGACCTGTCCACGCCCCAGACCGAATGGGCGATGAACGAGGCCATGTCCGGTGCGGCGGGTCCGGCACGGCTCGCCGCCCTGATGATGGGCCTGCGCGCGAAGGGCGAGACGGCCGCGGAGATCGAGGGCCTGGCGCGCGGCATGCTCCGGCACGCGGTGCCGCTGACCGTGGCGGGCCGCTGCCTCGACATCGTGGGGACCGGCGGCGACGGCTCGCACAGCGTGAACATCTCCACGATGTCGGCGCTCGTGGCGGCCGGGGCCGGCGCCCGGGTCGTCAAGCACGGCAACCGCTCCGCGTCCTCGGCCTGCGGATCGGCCGATGTGCTGGAGGAGCTGGGAGTGGCGCTCGACCGGCCGGCCGACGAGGTGGGAGCGATCGCCGAGGAGACCGGCATCACGTTCTGCTTCGCCCCGCTGTTCCACCCGGCGATGCGGCATGCCGCCGGGCCGCGCCGCGAACTCGGCATCCGTACGGTGTTCAACGCCCTCGGTCCGCTGACCAATCCGGCCCGGCCGGCGGCCCAGGCGATCGGGGTCGCCGACCCGGCGCTGGCCCGGCGCATCGCCGAGGTGCTCGCGCGGCGGGGCACGGACGCGCTGGTGTTCCGCGGCGACGACGGGATGGACGAGCTGACGGTCACCACTACCTCCACCGTGTGGTCGGTCACCGGCGGCGAGGTGCGCCGGGAGTCGTTCGATCCGCGGGACATCGGCGTCCCGCGGGCCGCCGCGGGGTCACTGCGCGGCGGGGACCGGGTGTACAACGCCCGGGTGGCCCGGGACGTCCTGACCGGGGCCCGGGGGCCGGCCAGGAATGCGGTGCTGCTGTCCGCGGCGGCCGGGCTGGCCGCGTTCGACGGTGGCACCGGGCCGGTGGCCGAACGCCTGGCGTCTGGTCTGGACCGTGCGGCGCACTCCGTGGACTCAGGGGCCGCGGCGGGGGTGCTTGAGCGGTGGGTGGCCGTTGCGGGGCGCCGGGCGGAGGTCGCGGCCTGAGCGTCTGCGTGGCCCCGACCCCGCAGACGCTCAGCCGCGCAGCGTCAGCGCGGTGACGGCCGAAGCCGCGTCACCGCCGGTCACCAACGTCTCCCCCACCAGCACCGCGTCCGCCCCGAGCGCCCCGTACTCCGCCACGTCGGCAGGCGTCCGCACCCCCGACTCCGCGATCCGCACGACGTCGGCTGGCAGGCGCGGAACGACCCGCGCGAACGTCGACCGGTCCACGCTCAGCGTGCGCAGGTCACGCGCGTTGACGCCGATCACCCGCGCCCCGGCGTCGAGCGCACGCTCGGCCTCCGCCTCGTCGTGGGTCTCCACCAGCGGTGTCAGGCCGATCTCCGAGGCGAGTGCCGACAGATCGGCCAGCAGCGGCTGTTCGAGCGCCGCCACGATCAGCAGCACCAGGTCCGCCCCGTGCGCCCGCGCCTCCCAGACCTGGTACGGGTCCACCACGAAGTCCTTGCGCAGCACCGGCACGGCGACCCGGGCCCGCACCGCGTCCAGGTCGGCGAGGCTGCCGCCGAACCCGCGGCGCTCGGTCAGCACGCTGATCGCGGCCGCGCCGCCCTTCTCGTATGCCGCCGCGAGCCCGGCGGGGTCGGTGATCGCGGCCAGCTGGCCGCGGGAGGGACTCGCGCGCTTCACCTCGGCGATGACCCGGGGGTGCCCGTCCGCGGCCCTCAGCAGGGGCACGCAGGCCGCGCCCGGGCCGCGCTCCGCCGCCCGCTGCCGCACCTCTCGTTCCGGCACGGCGCGCCGGCGCTCCGCGAGGTCCTCGCGCGCCCCCGCCACGATGTCGTCGAGCACTGTCATCCGTACGCTCCCCCCTGGTTGTCTGCCGTGTCGCAGGAGCCCGGCGTACTCCGCCGGGCCCCTGCGAACCTTCCGGTGCGCCCCGCTCAGGTCATCGAGACGACGACCTTGCGGGTGCCGGTGAACGCCTCCCGGCCGTGCAGGACGGAGAGGTTGTCGACGATCATCACGTCGCCCCGCTGCCAGGACTCGATCAGCTTGTGCTCGCGCTGCGCCGCGCGGACCTCGGCGAGGTCCTCGTCGGAGAGGGGGGTGCCGTCGGCGTACGTCACCCAGTGCGGCAGGTCGTCGACCGAGTCGGTCAGGGACAGGAGCAACTCCCCTTCGTCGTCGGGGAGGTTGGAGGGGTGCCACTGGTCGGCCTGGTTGAACCAGGTGTCGCGGCCGGTGCGCGGGTTCTTGCGGACGCCGGGGCGGTGCTGGGCGACCCGCAGGCCGCCGTCGGCCGCCCACGCGAAGTCGGCGCCCGACTCGGTAAGGAACTCCTCGACGACCGCCCGGTCGTCCGTCTCGAACGTGTCCTGCCAGGACTTGCCGAGCCCGGCCCCTCCGTGCAGGTACTGGCGGTAGACGACCCCGGCGGCGAACCGCTCCCGAAGCCCCGGGGAGAGCGCGCCGAGCAGGGCCTCGCCGTCGCAGACCGGGGTGGCGCCGCCGGTGTCGGGTGCGTCCAGACAGCAGAAGTACAGGCGGTCGGGCCAGCCACGGGCGTACGACAGCTCGTTGTGCAGGGTGATGTCGTAGCGCGCCGGGTACTCGGTGGAGGTGAAGACGCCGTCGGAGAGCGTCTTGCGGGGGGTGTTGCCGCCGCGGTAGCTCTCGATGAGGGCCCCGCCGAAGCCGCTGACGGCGGCGTGGAACGCGGTGACGTCGGGGATGCCGGCGCCGCGCAGCAGGACCACCCCGTACGAGTCGAGCAGCTCCCGCGTCCGGCCGCGCGCCTCCTGCCAGCGTGCCTCGTCCCAGGCGTCGGCCGAGGTCTCGGTGTGAAGGATCGCGAGCGTGGTGCCGCCCGTGGTCCGTGTCTCGTGCCGCATCTCAGCGAACCTCCTCGACGGCTGGCTCCGCGCGCAGTGCGACGGGCAGGCCGCTGTAGCCCTGGATGAAGTTGGAGTAGAGGCGCTGCGGGGGGCCGAGCAGTGTGACCTCGGCGACCATGGCGCGCAGCGCCTCCACCATGGCGGTCACATGGACCCGGCCCAGGAAGGCGCCGAGGCAGAAGTGCGGTCCGTGGCCGAAGACCACGTGCTTGTTGGGGGTGCGGCCGACGTCGAAGGTGTGCGGGTCGGTGAAGACGTCCTCGTCGAAGTTGGCGGAGGCGTTCCACAGGGTGACCACGTCGCCGGCCCGGATGATCCGGTCCCCGAGTTCCACATCGACCAGGGCACGGCGGCCGAAGTGCATGGCGGGCGTCGTCCAGCGCAGGATCTCCTCCGTGGCCGACTCCGAGGTGACCTCGCCGCTCTTGAGGCGACGCCACTGGTCGACGTTGTCGGCCAGCGCGATGAGCCCGCCGGTGATCGACATCCGGGTCGACTCGTCGCCGCCGAGGATGAGGCTGTAACTGTTGAGGACGATCTCGTCGTCGGACAGCGGTCTGCCGTCGATGGTGGCGGTGGCCAGGGTGCTGAGGACGTCGTCGCCCGGCTTCGCCCGGCGCTCGGCCGCCAGTTCGGAGATGTAGAGCAGGATCTCGTTGCGTGCCAGGAGCGATTCGAACTCGCTCTCCTCCGAGCTGTGCCGCGACAACGTCCGGGTGTTCCACTCGACCAGCCGCGGGCGGTCGGCGGCCGGGATGTCGAGGAGGTCGCCCATGGTGTGCATCGGGATGTGGTCGACGACGTCCGCGACGAAGTCGGTCCGGTCCGACGCGACGGCGGCGCCGAGCAGTTCCCGTGTGTGCCGGTGCACGCCGTCCACGACGGGCGCGAGGACGCGCGGCGAGAACGACTTGAGCATCAGGTTGCGGATCTCGCGGTGGCGCACCCCGTCGGTGACGGCGAGCATCTTGCCGGCGGCCGAGTCCTCGCCCTGGAGCAGCGTGGTGAGGACGGTCCCCTTCTCGGAGGTGAACCGCTTGTTGTCGCGGTAGACGGCGACCGCGTCCGCGTACCGGGAGATCACCCAGAACCCGGGGCTGGCCGGGCCCGCCGGGTGCCAGTGCACCGGGCTCTCGGTGCGGAACCTGCGCCACATGGCGTGCTGGTCGACGTCGAGGAAGGTCTGCGGGTCGGTGAGGTCCAGCGAGGCGGGATCGGGTGCCGCCTCGAGTTCTGTGACAGGCATGGTGGGTGTTCCTAACGGCTTCGGGACTCAGGGCTTTCGGAATCGGCGCAGGCTGAGGGCGAGACAGGCAGCGAACAGCACGCTCAGGGTCACTGCGACCACGATCAGCGGGTGCCGGCCGACGAAGCCGGGACTCGTGGTGGCGGGGTTGCCCCACAGGTCGCGGCAGGCGGCGATGACGGCGCTGACCGGGTTCCACTCGGCGATCGGGCGGACCGCGCCCGGCATGGACTGCGGGGAGAGGAAGGCGCTGGACAGGAAGGGCAGCACGACGACGATGAACGGCGCGACGACGCTGATCGTCTCGACGCTGCGCAGGGTCACGGCGAGCAGCACGCCGAGCCACAGCATCACGTACGTGAAGACCGCGACCAGGGCGAACCCGGCGAGCGTGGGCAGCAACCCGGTGTGCGAGCGCCAGCCGAGCAGCAGCCCGGCGCCCGTGGTGACGGCGAGCGCGGCCAGGGCGACCAGGAAATCCGCGCCGGTGTGCCCCAGCGGCACGGCGGACCGGCTGATCGGCAGCGACCGGAACCGGTCGATGATGCCGCCCTGCAGGTCCATCGCCATCGACACGGCGGTCGGTCCCACGCAGGCGAGCCCCACCTGGACGGCCCCGCCGGCGAAGACGTACTCGACGTAGCTTCCGCCGGCGGGCAGCGTGATGGCGTCCCGGAACAGGTAGCCGAGCAGCACCATCGACACGAGCGGGTTGAGCACCACGCCGATGGCCCGGCCGGGCCCCCGGCGCAGCCGCCTGAGCCTGCGTCCCAGTACGGCGAGCACCTCGGTCCCGAAGGTCCGAGCTCCGCCCGGCCGGACCCCGTCGAGGAGGGGATGCTCGACGGGGGCCCGGCCGGGGGTGGGCGCCGCGGGGGGCGGCGCCTGGGGGAGGGTGGTCGTCATGACGGCTTCCGTTCGTCCGGGATGGGGTCCGTCGGCCAGTGCGGTGCGCGAGAGGACGGGGTGTCGTGCGTGCCCCGTGCCGCGCCGAGGCCCGGCGTCAGGAGGACGCCCTTCCAGCCGGCCCGGCGGGCGGCCGCCCACAGGCGACGCCGGCGCACCGCCCGGGCCCGGGAGGTCGTCGACGTCACCGCCGGCTCCTGTCCGACTCCGCGTGCAGCCGTTCCAGTTGCGCCGCGACCGCACGGCCTATCTCGCCCAGCGGGCCGGGGCTGAGCATGTCGTCGTGGGCGCAGTCGATGTGGTGCGCGGTCACGGTGCCGGCGGTGTGCGGGGCCCAGAGGCGTTCCTTGTCCGTCTCCTCGCCCCACGGGGAACGGTCGGCCAGGAACAGGTGCATGTCGCCGTCGTAACCGCGCGGCCGGTAGCGGGTATTGAGAATTTGGTGGCGGGCCATCAGGTCCACCATGCGGGCCATCCGCCGCTCCCCCATCCGGGCGAGCGCGCTGCCGTCGCGGCGCAGGGCGTCGACGATGTCCGCCGGGGTGAGCTCCCGGTCGCCGAACTCGTCGCGGCTGTGCCCGATGCCCTCCAGCAGCCAGGCCAGGCTGCCCTGCTCGTCCCGCTCGTCGACGGCACCGGTCCGCGGGTAGGCGTCCAGGTTGGCCAGCAGGCCCACCTGTTGTCCGGCGGCCCGCAACTGCACCGCGATCTCGTACGCGAGCAGTCCGCCGAACGACCAGCCGAGCAGGTGGTACGGCCCCTCGGGCCGCACCTGGCGGATGAGGTCGACGTACGCGGCGGCGTTCGCCTCGATGCTGTCGGGCAGCGGTGCGTCACCGACGACGCTGGGCGACTGGACTCCGTAGACCGGGTGGTCCGGCCCGATGTAGCGGGCCAGCGGCAGGTACGAGAGGGCGAAGCCGACACCGCTGTGCAGGCAGAAGACGGGCGGGCGCCCACCGCTGGGACGGATGCACAGCATCGGTGCGAACGTGTCCGCGTGGTCGAGGCTCTCGGTCTCCTCGATGGCCTCGGCCATGGCGCGGGTGCTGTCCCTGGCGGCGGGGGCCGTCTCGGGTTCCGGTTCGGGGCGCAGCGCCGTGGCGAGCGCGGCCACGCTCTGGTGGGTGAACACGTCGGCGATGCTGAGCTCGATGCCGGCCTTGCGGGCCCGGGCCACCAGGCGCAGCGACTTCATGCTGTCCATGGACCGGGTCTCGAAGAAGTTCTCCGCCGGGGCCACGGAGTCGGCCCCGACCACCTCGGCGACGATCTCGCAGAGCCTGGCCACGAGCGGGTCGACCGGGTCGGCGACCGGCCGCGGCGGCGCCGGACGCACCGAGGCGTCGGCGTCCCGGGTCACCTTCCGGCCCGTCCGCCACATCCGTGCTCCGGCCCCGCCCCACGGGTCGGGAACGAACCGCGCGGCAGTGGCGCCGGCCCGGCCCGCGTAGGACCGGGCGACGGCCGCCCCCGCGAGATACAGCTCGCCCTCCGGGGCCGGACGCAGCGTCTCGTCCAGTACATAGCCGTGGGCCGGCCAGCGGGTCGTGTCCGCCGGGACGGTCTCCGGTGCCGCCCATGCGGCGGGCGGGCGCTCCCGGGCGGCGACGCCGGTCCCGGCGAGCAGCGCCCCGAAGAGCCCGGCCCGGTCGGGCCGTCCCTCGTCGAGCGCCGCGACCACCCGGGCGGCGGCCGTGCGGTGCTCCACCACCGTGCCCGCCGCACCGCCGCGGATCACGTACGCGGCCTGTTCGGGCCGTGGCGTGGCGGCGGTCACGGGCCGGTGGTAGTCGTCGGCCGTGCCGCGCAGCCCCGCGACGTCGAGGACGAGCACCGGCACTCCGGTCGTCCGCAGCCGTCCCGCCAGGCCCGCCGTCGTCAGGACGCACACCGGGTCGACGTCCGCGAACAGGGCCCGGATCCCGTCCCCGGGTTCGTCGGCGGCGAGCGGCACGTACGCCGCCCCCGCCTTGAGGACCGCGAGCGCCCCGAGAGCCTGGTCGGCCGCGCGCGGCACGGCGAGCGCCACGGTGCGCTCGGGGCCGGCCCCGGCCGCGGCCAGGGTGCGCGCCAACGCGTCGGCACCCCGGTCGAGTTCGGCGTACGTCAGCGCCTGGGCCCCGCTGCCGGTGGCGACGGCGCCGGGTTCCTCGGCGACCAGCCCGGCGAACAGGTCGAGCAGGGTCACCTCGGGCAGCTCCCGTACGATCGCGTCGAAGTCCTGGGCCTTCCGGGTTTCTGGGACCTCCTGAATCTCCTGGGCCTCCTGGACCGCAGCCGCCGGCTCGTCCGCGCCGACGATCTCCAGGTCCCCGATCCGTACGTCCGGGTCGGCCACCGCGTCCCGCAGTACCCGCGTGAACTGCCGCACCAGGCTCTCGGCCGTCTCCCTCGTGAACAGGTCCCTGCTGAAGGTGAGCAGTCCCTGCATGCCGTCCTTGTCGTGCCACGGCACCAGTTCGACGACGAGGTCGAGCTTGGCCTGCCGGGACGGAACGTACTCGGGACGAGCGGTCAGGTGGGGCAGGCCGAGGTCGCGTACGCCGTCGTACTGCACGGTCAGCGACACCTGGAACAGCGGGTGCCGGTTCAGTGCGCGGGCCGGCCGCAGCGCGTCGACGACCTGGTCGAACGGCACGTCCTGGTGGGAGAAGGCCGCGAGGTCGGTCTCCCGGAGCCGGTCGAGCAGTTCACGGAACGTCGGGTCGCCGCTGGTGTCGCCGCGCAGCACCAGCGTGTTGAGGAACATGCCGACGACGTCCGAGAGCGCGTCGTCCGTGCGGCCCGCCACCGAGACGCCCACCGGGATGTCGGTGCCCGCGCCGCGCCGGGTCAGCAGCGCCGACAGCGCCGCTTGGCAGACGATGAACTCGGTCGTACCGGTGGCACGCGCCAACTCGACCATGGCGAAACGCAGTTCGGCGTCGATGTCGAACAGCACCACATCGCCCTCCCGCGAACCCCGCGCCGGGCGGGGGAAGTCGGCGGGCAGCGGTGTCTCGTCGGGCAGGCCGGCGAGTGCGTCGCGCCAGTAGTCGAGCTGTTCGGCGGCGAGGCTGTCCGGGTCGTCGTCGCCGCCGAGCAGCTCGCGCTGCCAGACGGCGAAGTCCGCGTACTGGACGGGCAACGGCTCCCAGCGAGGGGCACGGCCCGTGCTCCTGGCCCGGTAGGCCGCGGCGAAGTCGCCGAGGAACGGGCCCATGGACCAGCCGTCGAACGCGATGTGGTGGATCACGAACAGCAGCACGCACTCGTCCTGTCCCACCGGGAAGAGCCGGACGCGCAGCGGGGTCTCCTCGGTGAGGTCGAAACCGCGGTCGGCCTCGGCGGCCACCGCCGCGGTCACCTCCTCGGCCGGCACCGACACCACCTTGACGGCGGGCGCGCCCGTGGCGGCGTCGAGGACGCGCAGCGACGGTGTGCCGTCGGTGTCCGGCATGACGGTGCGCAGCACCTCGTGCCGCTCGGCGATGTCGCGCAGCGCGGCCGGCAGGGCGTCCGTGTCGAGCTGCCCGGTGAGCCGGAAGGCGAGGACCGAGTTGTACGAGCCGTCCGCCGCGCCCTCGCGGCGGTTGAGGAACCACTGCCGCTGCTGGGTGAAGGAGAGCGGCCGCTCGGTCCCCGCGGGCGCGGGGGCCAGCGGCGACCTGGCCCGGTCCGCCTGCTCCACCCGGGCGGCGAGCGCGGCGGCGGTACGGGCCTCGAAGAGCGCGCGGATGGGTAGTTCGGCACCGAGGACGCCGCGGACCCGGCTGACCAGGCGGGTGGCGAGCAGCGAGTGCCCGCCGATCTCGAAGAAGTCCTCGTCGGCGTAGACCTGGTCGCGACCGAGGATGTCGGCGAACAGGCCGCACAGGATCTCCTCGACGGGCGTGCGCGGGGAGCGCCCCGGTGCACCGGCTCCGAGGTCGGGGTCGGGCAGGGCGGCGCGGTCCAGCTTTCCGTTGGTGGTCAGCGGGAGCGAGTCCAGGGCGACGACGGCGGACGGCACCATGTAGTCGGGCAGTTCCTGGGCGAGGCGCTCGCGCAGCACGCCGGTGTCCGCGCCGGCCCCGGCTCCGGAGGCGACCACGTACGCCACCAGGCGCCGCTCCCCCGACGCGTCCTCGCGCATCACCACGGCGGCCTGCTCGACCGCCGGCATGGCCGTCAGCGCGGCGGAGATCTCACCGAGTTCGATGCGGATGCCACGCAGCTGCACCTGGTCGTCGGCGCGGTCCAGATAGTCGAGCTCGCCGTCGGGCAGCCAGCGCACCAGGTCGCCGGTGCGGTACATGCGGCTGCCGGACGGTCCGTACGGGTCGGCCAGGAACCGCTGGGCGGTCAGCCCCGGCCTGCCGAGATAGCCGCGGGCCAGTCCCCCGCCGACGTACAGCTCGCCGACGCAGCCGACCGGTACGGGCCGCAGCGCGCGGTCCAGGACGTACACGCGGTGGGCGCTGGTCGGGCGGCCGATCGGCGGGCGGCCGCGGCCGGGGACGAGGGGGCCGCTGACGGTGCAGCCGACGACGGCCTCGGTGGGACCGTACCCGTTGAACATCCGCACGGAGCCCGCCCAGCGGTCGACGACCTGAGGGGGAACGGCCTCGCCCGTCACCACCATGCGCAGGCCCGCGGGGAGCGTGCTGCCCTCCGGGAGCGCGCCGACGACGACGGGCGGCAGGGCCACCAGGTTGATACGGGCGTCGTTGATCAGGTCGACCAGCGGACGGCCCGGGGTGCGGTGCTCCTCGTCGGCGATCACGAGGGTCCCGCCGTTGAGCAGCGCCAGCATGATGCCGAAGACGGACGCGTCGAAGCTGAAGGACGCGAACTGCAGGACGCGCGCGTCGTGGTCGAGGTCGAATCGCTCGCTGAGGCTGTCGACCATCGCCATCAGCCCGGCGTGCGGCACGGCCACGCCCTTGGGGCGGCCCGTGGAGCCGGAGGTGTAGATCATGTACGCGGTGTGCCGCGGGTGCAGCTTCTCGTTCCGGTCCGCGTGGGTGAGGTCGGCGCCGGAGAGCTGGTCCAGTTCCCCCGCGGTGTCGGGCGCGTCCAGGATCAGGGGGACGTCGGCGCGGCCCGGCAGCCGCGGCAGCCCCGCCGGGCGGGCGGCGGTCGCGGTGTCGGTGAGCAGCACCGCGGGACGCGCGTCGTCGAGGAGATAGCCGACGCGGTCGGCCGGGTAGTCGACGTCGACGGGCAGGAACACGGCGCCCGCCTTCAGCGCGGCCAGCGCTGCCACCACCAGCTCCGGGGAGCGCGGCAGCATGACGGCGACCGGTTGTTCGGGGCGCACCCCCCGGGCGACGAGGAGCCGGGCGATCCGGTTGGCGCGGCTGTTCAGCTCGGTGTAGTCGAGGACGCGGGCACCGAGGCTGACCGCGGGCTTGTCCGGGAACCACGCGGCCCACCGCTCGAAGGTGTCGGTGGCGAGCAGACCGGGCTCGGGCCGCGCGGCCTCGGCCCCCGCCCAGTCCGCGGTGAGCCGGTGGCGCTCGTTCTCGTCGAGGGTGTCGAGGCGGCCGAGCGGGGCGCCCGGGGCGGCCGCGAGACGCTCAAGGACGCGGAGGAAGCGGCGTACGAAGCCGTCCGTCCGCTCCTCGGTGAACAGGTCGGGCCGGTACTGGGCCTCCACCCGCAGCCGGCCGTCCGGGCCCGGGAAGACACCGATCGCCAGGGGGTACTCGGCGGCAACGCGGGCCTTCCAGCCGAGCATGGTCAGTCCGGGGATGTGCTCGCCGATGCGGTCGAGGGCGCCCGTCGGATAGTTGTGGAAGCTGACGACGGTGTCGAACAGCTCGCCGGTGCGAGCGCACTGCTGCACCTCGGCGAGGCCCAGGTGGTGGTGGGGTTCGAGGCCGAGCTGGCGGTCCTGGAGGTCGGCGAGCATCGCCTCGAAGGGCTGCGCGGCGTCGAGCCGGGCGCGGACCGGGAGGGTGTGCAGGAACGCGCCCACCATCCGCTCCGCGTCCGGGAGTTCGGCCGGCCGGCCAGAGACGACGGCACCGAAGGTGACGTCCTGTCGTCCGGTGAGCGCGCCCAGGACGACGGCCCAGGCGCCCTGCACCACGGTGTTCATGGTGAGGCCGCGGTCGTGTGCCCAGGGGGTGAGCGCGGCGGTGACCTCGGCGGGCACGTCGGCCACGAGGGTCTCGGGCAGAACGGAGACGCGGTCGCGGTCGGCGGGGCCGAGCCGGGTCGCGCCGTCCACCTCGGCGAACTCGGCGCGCCAGGCCTCGCGGGCGGCGTCCTTGTCCTGGGCCGCCGACCACTCCAGGTGACGCTGGGCGGGGGCGACCCGGGCGAGGGCGGTGGTGTCGGCGCCGTTGGACCACAGCGTGACCAGTTCCTCGGCGAGCACGGCGGACAGGGACCAGCCGTCCACCAGCATGTGGTGCGTGGTCCACACGACACGGTGCCGGTTCTCGGCGATCCGGTGGACGGTGAACCGGGTCAGCGGGCCGCGGGTGACGTCGAAGCGGCACAGCCACTCCTCGTCGGTGCGGCGGGCCACCTCGGCGTCCACGTCGGCCGCAGCGACGCCGGTCAGGTCGACCTCCGTCCACGGCAGTTCGACGTGGTCGGGGATCAGCTGGAGGGGGTCGCCGGTCCCGCGTTCGCGGAACATGGCGCGCAGAGCCGGGTTGCGGTCCAGGAGCGTGACGGCGGCGGCCCGCAGCGCGGTGCTGTCCATGGGGCCGCCGATGTCCATGACGACCTGGAGGGTGTACGCGTCCATGCCCTGCCGGTCGAACTCGGCCTGGAAGAGCAGTCCGCGCTGCAGCGGTGAGAGCGGCAGGATGTCGGTGACCCCGCGCAGTTCGCTCTCGTACGCGTCGATCTCCCGCTGTTCGACCTGGACGAGCGGGAATTCGGACGGAATGCGCCCTGTGGTACCCGGCTGGTCCGCGTGCGTGGCGAGGGCCTTGAGGGCACGGAACCAGGTCTCGGCGAGATCGCGCACGTCGGCCTCGTCGAGCAGGGCGGAGGCCCAGGTCCAGTCGGCGACCAGGACGGGGCCCCCGGGGCGGTCCTCGGTGACGGCGACCACGTCGAGGGGCTGGCGCAGCGGCGTGCCCGGGGCCTCGGTCCGGCCGGCGGCGCCGGCCTGCATGGACCAGTCACCACCGCCCGTGGTGAACCGGCCCAGGTAGTTGAAGCCGAGCTGCGGGACGGGGGTACGGGCGAGAGCGGCGGCGGTCTGCGGGTTGAGGTGGCGCAGCAGACCGTGGCCGATGCCGTGGTCGGGCAGGGCGCGCAGGGCGGTCTTGACCCGCTTGAGCGCGGCGGCGAGTGCGGTGCCGCCCTGCCACACGTCGGCCCCGTCGAGTTCGCCGACGTCGAGGCCGACGGGGAACACGCTGGTGAACCAGCCGACCGTACGGGACACGTCCAGGTCCCCCGCGATCTGCTCGCGGCCGTGTCCCTCCAGCTCGATCAGGGTCCGGGTGGCGGATCCGGTGCGGCGGGCCCGCTCGGCGAGTGCGAGGGCGAGGCCGGTCAGGAGCACCTCGTTGATCTCGGCGTGGAAGGCGGCGGGCACCTGGGTGAGCAGGGCCGCCGTGTGCTCGGCCGGCAGCTCGATCCGCAGTCGGCCGGCGCTGCCGTGCACCTCCCGGGCCGGGTCGAGCGGCTGCTCGGTGAGCAGGGCCGACACGCCGCCCGACTGCTCGCTCCACAGGGGCAGTTCGGCCATCCGCTCCGCGGTCCGGGCCTCCTCGGACAGGGCCTTCGCCCAGCGCCGGTAGGAGGTCGGCACGGGGTCGAGCCGAGGCTCGCGGCCCGCGGAGACGGCCTCCCAGGCGGCCTGGAGGTCGGGCAGCAGGATCCGCCAGGACACGCCGTCGACGGCGAGGTGGTGGACGACGAGGAGCAGGGTGCGGGTGTCTTCCTCCGTCAGCAGCACCGCCTGCGCGACGAGGCCGTCCTCGGGGCGCAGACGCGCACGGGCCGCGGTGAGTTCCTCGGCGAGGCGTGCGGTGCGGTCGGCGCCCGCCGGGACCGTGACGGCGGTGAGCACGTCGGCCGCGGTGACGGCTCCCCGGGGCTGTGTGGTCAGGGACCACAGGCCTGGTACCGGGGTGGTGAGGCGCAGGCGCAGCGTGTCGTGGCGGTCCAGGACCGCCTGCAGTGCGCGCTCCAGTCGCGGGGCGTCGACGTCGGCGGGCACGGTCACGGTGACGTACTGCGCGAATTCCCGCGCCTCGGCCGGAAGACGCTCGGCCGGGAGGCGGCCGCCCGGCAGCTGGGACAGGAGTTCACGCAACTGCTTG
Organism: Streptomyces cinereospinus; assembly: GCF_042430725.1. Taxonomy (NCBI): domain Bacteria; kingdom Bacillati; phylum Actinomycetota; class Actinomycetes; order Kitasatosporales; family Streptomycetaceae; genus Streptomyces; species Streptomyces cinereospinus. The sequence continues at coordinate 105,909 of NZ_JBHMCY010000015.1, forward strand.
GCGACGGGCAGGAGTTCGACCGTCCCTATGCCGTCCTCCGCGGCCGCGGGCGCCGTCTGCTCGGCGTGGCCCGCCACGGCGGCGATGGCCGCCGGGGTGCGGTGCCGGAAGACGTCGCGGGCCGTGACGACCAGGCCCTTCTTGCGCGCCCCGCTGACCACCTGGAGAGAGCTGATGCTGTCGCCGCCGAGGGCGAAGAAGCTGTCCTGCGGGCCGACTTCGGGCAGTCCGAGCACCTCGGCCAGGACCTGGCACAGGACGCGCTCGTCGTCGGTGCGCGGGGCGCGGCCCCGCGCGGGAGCCCCGAGGTCGGGGGCCGGCAGGGACTTGCGGTCGACCTTCCCGTGCGCGGTCAGCGGCAGCTCGTCCAGGACGACCACAACGGCCGGCACCAGGGCGCCGGGCAGCCGCTGTGCCAGCAGGGCGCGGGCGACGGCGGGGTCCTGGCGTGCGCCGTCCCCGACGACGTACCCGACGAGCCGCTGCTGTCCGGCCGGGTCGGTGACGGCGGCGGCCACCGCGTCGGCGACGCCGGGCAGTTCGCGCAGCGCCGTCTCGACCTCGCCGAGCTCGATGCGCTGGCCGCGGATCTTGACCTGGTGGTCGGTGCGGCCCACGAAGGCGAGCTGTCCGTCGGCGCGCAGGACGACATGGTCGCCGGTGCGGTACATGCGGGAGCCGTCGGCGGCGAACGGGTCGGGCACGAACGTGGTCGCGGTGCGGCGGGGGTCGCCGAGGTAGCCGCGGCCCACTCCCCGTCCGGAGATGAACAGTTCGCCCTGCGCGCCGCGCGGCACCGGCCGCAGGTCGGCGCCGAGGACGTGGAGCCGGGTGTTGCGCAGCGGCCGGCCGATCGGCACGACGGGCGCGTCCAGGTCGCCGGCGGTGGCGACGTAGGCGTGGGTGACGTCGTCGGAGCACTCGGTGGGGCCGTAGAGGTTGGCGAGCGGGATGTCCGGGTAGCGGGCGAACCAGCGCCTGCACAGGTCGGCGGGGAGCGCCTCGCCGTTGGAGATCATCCAGCGCAGGGCGGGAAGCTCGGGCGCCGAGTCCGCCGCGTCCCACACGTCGAGAGTGGCGCGCAGCAACGACGGCACGACCTCGATGACGGTCAGCCCCTCGGCGCCGATGGCCGGGAACAGGGCGTCCGGGTCGGCGGCCTCACCGCGGCCGAAGGCGCGCACGCGGCCGCCGACGAGCAGCGTCGTCAGGGTCTGCCAGACGGTGACGTCGAAGGTGACGGGTGCGTTGTGGACGAGCGCGTCGGCGGGGGTGAGCCCGAACTCCTCGACCTTGGCGAGGAGATGGTTGACCATGCCGCCGCGCTGCACCATGGCGCCCTTGGGCTTGCCGGTGGAGCCGGAGGTGTAGATGACGTACGCGAGGTCGAGCGGGCCGCCGGTGACGGGGGCCAGCGCGTCGCCGGGGTCGGTGCGGGCGTCCAGGACGTGCACGGGCAGTGGGCCGGCCAGGGAGCCCGCCGCCGCGCGCGCCAGATTGGCGTGCTCCTCCTGGGTGAGCAGGAAACCGGCGCCACTGTCGCGCAGCAGCGCGGTCAGCCGGGCCAGGGGCGCCCCGGGGTCCAGGGGCACGAAGGCGCGACCGGCGCCGAGGACGGCGAGTTCGGCGGTGACGAAGTCCCGGCCCGGCTCGGTGAGGATGGCCACCGGGCCCTGGCCGGTCAGGACGCGGGAGACGGCGGAGGCCCGGCCGGTCAGCTCGGCGTAGTCGATGCTGCCGTCGTCGTCGGTGACGGCCACCGCGTGCGGGCTTCGCCCGGCCTGCTCCCGGATGCGCTCCACGACCCCCAGGTAGGGCGTCTCTCGGACGGGCCCGGTGAGCGTGGCGGTGAGGTCGGCGCGCTCGTCGGCGGTGAGCAGGTCGATACCGCCGAGCGGGGCGTCGGGCGCGGCCCGGAGAAAGGCGCCCAGGAAGGCGGTGAACCGGTCCAGGTGGGTGCGGATCTCGGCGTGGTCGTAGCGCGCGGTGTTGCCGCTGAGGTCGACGCTCAGCCCCGCGTCGCCCTTGTCGGCGACGGTGAACTCCAGGTCGTCGACGAGTCCCGTGGAGGGGCTGTAGATGGTGGCCTCGCACGGGCCGATGGCCAGCTTCTCGACCTGCGGCATCATGTTGAGGAACGGGCCGAACGGCCGCCGGTCGTCGCTGGGGAGCCCCATGGCCCTGCGGATTTTGCTGACCCGGTGCCGCTGGTGTCTGAGCCCCTGCGAGAACACCTTGTACGTCGCCGCGATCAGCTCGGCGCGCGTGCTGCCGGCGGATACGGCCAGGCGCAGCGGCAGGCTGTTGACGACCATGCCGGGGACGCGCTGCATCGTGCCCCCGACGCGCGCCGTCACCGGCAGGGCGAGGAGGACGTCCTCGGTGGCGGTGGTGCGCGCGGTGTAGGCGCCGAGCGCGGCGGCGAACGTGGTCTGCCAGGTCACCCGGGACTCCCAGGCGACCGTGCGCAGCAGTTCGGCCGTCCGCTCGGGCAGCACCGCGCCCTCCTGGTGGAAGGACGGGGCGGGCTGGGCGTCCCGCGTGGCCAGGCTGACCAGCTCGGGGCCGTCGCCCACCTGCTCCTGCCAGTACGCCGCGTCCCGCTCGCCCTTCGGCGAGGCTGCGTACGCCGCCTCGGCGTCGACCAGTTCCGCGAGCGCCGGCATACGGCCCTCGTCGAGCGGGGTGCCGTCGAGCAAGGCGGCGTAGATCTCGGAGAGCCGCTGGAAGTAGATGACGTAACTGAACCCGTCGGAGACGAGGTGGTGGTTGAGGAGGCAGAAGAAGGTGCGCTCCGGGCCGAGCACGAACACGCTCAGCCGGAACAGCGGGACGTGCCCTTCGGTACCGCCCGCCTCCTCGTCGAGCGGGAAGGGCACGGCCAGGTCCTCGCGGATCGCCTGCCGCGCGGCCGCCGCGGGGTCGGGCGCGGTGCGCACGTCGGTGACGGTCAGCGGCAGCGTGTCCAGCGGTTCGACGAACTGGCGCGGCTCACCGCCCTGTTCGTCGAACCGGGTGCGCAGGCACTGCGACTCGTCGACGAGCCGTGCGAGCGCGGTGCGGAAAAGGTCCAGATCCAGCGGCCCGCGGATGTCCCAGTAGATGGCGGTGTTGTAGGTCGCGCCCCCGCCGGAGAGTTTCGCGTCGAACCAGATGTCCTTCTGGCCAGCGGTGAGCGGCAGGCCGACCGTCTGAACAGGTGTCATGGCAATCCCCTAGGTGAAAGGTGGTGCGGGTGGGGGCGCGGGCGGTCAGCCGCAGCCGCCCGCGTGCCCGTCGTCGGTGGCCGTGCCGAGGCCGACCGCGGTGAGCTCGCGCGGGACCGCGGGGGCCGGCTCCTTCTGGGAGCGCAGGTGCTCCGCGAACGCGTCGAGCCGGTCGATGCCCCAGAAGCGGCTGTAACCGTGCACGAAGAACGGCACGCCGAACACACCGTCCGTGCAGACGTCCAGGAGGGTGCGGATGCCCTCGGCGCGCAGCTCGGGCTGGTCGGCGGCGCGGGACAGGCGCAGTGGGTCGATGCCCAGCTCCCAGCCGATGTCCTCGATGGTCTGCCGGTCGCAGATGTCGCGGCCCTGGCCGAACCTGGCCCGGTACACCGCGTCGATGTAGTCGTGGCCGCGGCCCTGGGCGCGGGCGACGAGATAGCCCAGGTGCGGGACCTCCCACACCGGGTCGCGGTCGACCGGCCAGACGACCTCGATCCCCAGGGACTTGGTGATGCGGCCGACGTCCTGGAGCACGTAGCGGTTCTTCTCGCGGGACATCTCCGAATACGGGAACCGGCCGCCCTGTTCCTCCATGAGCCGGGCGCTGAGCGGGTCGGGCTCGAAGAAGGGCACCCACTCGAGGCGCTCCGCGAGGTCCCGGTGCTCGGCCATCACCTTGCGGTAGGCGAGCCACGAGTAGGGGCTGCGCAGGGAGAAGTAGAACCGCGGTGTCTTGTTCTTGGGCATGGTGGCGCCCCCTTCCGGTCAGACGACGAGACCGCCGTCGATGCCGAATACCTGTCCTGTGATGTACGAGGCGCGGTCGGACGCGAGGAACGCCACCAGGTCGGCGACCTCCTCGGGGCGGCCGAGGCGGCCGAGCGGGATCCGCGCGGTCATCTTCTCGACGTGCTCGTCGGCGAGGCCGGAGAGCATGTCGGTGTCGATGAAACCGGGCGCGACCGCGTTGGCACGGATGCCGTAGCGGCCCGACTCCTTGGCGAGCGCCTTGGTGAAGCCGATGATCCCGGCCTTGGTGGCCGAGTAGTTGGTCTGGGTGGCGTTCCCGTACACGCCGGCCACCGACGACAGGGTGATCACGGAACCGGCCTTGCGCTTCATCATCGCGAAGACCGCGGCCTTGCACAGGTTGTAGGTGCCGTCCAGGTTGACCCGCACGACCGCGTCCCAGTCGGCCTTCGCAAGGAGCACCAGCGGGTTGTCGCGCACGATGCCCGCGCAGGACACCACGGTGTGCAGCGGGCCGAGTTCGCCCTCGGCGGCCTTGACGAAGTCGCGTACGGCGTCGTGGTTGGCCACGTCCGTGCGCGCGGTGTACACACGGGCGCCCGCCGCGGCGGCCTCCTCGGTGACGGCCTCGGCGGCCTCCTTGTCGGACTGGAAGCATAAGGCCACGTCGTAGCCGTCGCGGGCGAGCCGGGTCACCACATGGCGGCCGATGCCTCGCGAGCCGCCGCTGACGAGGGCGACGGGTCGATCGCTTGCGGACATGCTTGTCTCCTGAAGGTTCTGAGGCAGGGCTGAGCCGACTCGCGGCCGGGTGTGAGCGCGGTTCAGCCGCCGGTGGCCACGGCGCAGCCGACCTGGCCGTCCCGCTCGACGCCGGTCACCAGAGCCGCTTCGCCGGGGCCGAGGCCCTGCTCGCCGGCCGTGGCGAGGACTGCGGCCAGCTGGAGCGCGGTGGCCGCGGCGGAGGTGTCCCCGACACGTTCACGCATCCGTATCCACTCGGGGTGGGCACCGGGCAGGGCGTCGATGACCGCCTGCTCCTCCTCGGCGGCGAGCTTCCCGCCGCCCCCGAGCGGGGCCACGAACCGTAGGTCCCCCGCTTCCACACCGGCCGTGTCCAGGGCGCTGCGGACGCATGCGGTGAGCGCCTCGCGGGGGCCGTCGGTCCCCTGGTAGGCGCGGAAGCGGGCGGTTCCGACGTGGGCCAGGGCGGTGCGGCCCGCTGCCGCGGCGTCCTCGGCGGGCTCGACCAGGAACACGGCGGCGCCCTCACCGAGCGGGGTCTCCCGCTCCTCGTCGGCCCGCCCGTGCCACTCCAGCCAGGCGCGCTGGGTGGAGAACTCCTCGGCCGCCCCGCAGAGCACGCGCGCGCAGTGGCCGCCCCGGTGCAGCCGCAGGGCGTAGTTGAGGGCGAGCAGACCCGTCAGCGAACCGCCCGCCACCGTGGTGTTGGGTCCCTTGATGCGGTGCCAGATGGCACTCTGTCCGGCCGCCCGATTCATCACGGTGTTCGGGAAGCGGGCGGGCTCCACGTGGTAGGGGCGCTCCCCGGAGAGGGAGTCCCTGGTGAAGTCCATGATGCTCTGGACGCTGCCGGAGCCGGTGCCGAGGACCAGGGCGGTCTGCTCGGGTCGGGCCGCGAGTTCCTCGGCGACGGCCTCGACGAGGCCGCCGACGGCGGTGACGGCGAGCGCGGTCACCCGGTCCATGGTCCGGGTGCCCTTCTTGCCGACGTACCGGGCGGCGGTGAAGTCCGGTACCAGGGCGGCCCGCTGGAAGGGAACCGCGAAGGTGTCGCGGTCGAGGGGGGCCACGGCGTCGCGCCCCTCGGCGAGCCCCTCCCGCAGCGGGGCGTTGCCCACGCCGTACGGGGAGATCGCCGACCAGGCGGAGATGACGAGGGACGACCTCACGCTGCCTCCTTGACGGGGTCCGTGCGGTTCACGCGGCCGAGGATCAGCACCGCGTTGTTGCCCGCGAAGGCGAGCGCGTTGTTCTGCACGACGTCCAGGACGGCCGGGCGGGCCTCGTTCGGCACGCAGTCCAGTCCGCACTCGGGGTCCGTCTCGTGGTGGTTGACGGTCGGCGGGATGAAGTTCTCGGTGATGGCGAGGGCGCAGGCCGCCGCCGCCAGGGCGCTCGCCGCCCCCATGGAGTGGCCGATCATCGACTTGATGGAGACCGTGGGCGGCGGGGTGTCGAAGACCTGCCGGATCGCGCCGGCCTCCGTCACGTCGTTGGCCCGCGTCCCCGTGCCGTGTGCCGAGATGAAGTCGATGTCGTCCTGTGCCACGCCGGCGTTGCGGTGCGCGATCTCCATGCAGCGGGCGAGGCTGTCCTGGTCGGGCGCCACGGGGTGGTGTGCGTCGCAGTTCAGTCCGTATCCCAGCACCTCGGCGTAGATCCGCGCCCCGCGCGCGAGGGCGGAGTCGAGGCTCTCCAGGAGGAGGACACCCGCCCCCTCGCCGGTGAGGATGCCCTTGCGGTCGATGTCGAAGGGCTGGCACACCTCGGGCGCGATGGTGCCCAGACGGTAGAAGCCGGTGAACGTCTTGCGGCAGACGGCGTCGGCGCCGCCGCACAGTGCGGCCTCCACCTCTCCGTGCCGGATGGCGTCGAAGCCGCTGCCGATCGCGTAGTTGCCCGCCGCGCAGGCGGTGGGGATGGTGAGGGCCTCGACATCGACCAGGCCGAGTTCCCGGACGATGCCGCTGGACAGCCGCCCGGCTTGCGCTCGGCGCGCCAGGCCGGGCGACAACCGCTCGGGGCCTTCCCTGAGTTGGGTGCCGACCAGGGTGTCGAGATCGCGCGACTCGGCGTCGGTGGTGCCGACCGAGACCAGCATCCTGCGCTCGCGCAGGTCCCGCGCGGTCAGGCCGGCGTCCGCGACGGCCATGTTGGCCGCCGCGACGGAGAACTGGGTGGCCCGGCCCAGCTCCTGTGGGTCGGCGTGGTGGATCCACTCCTCCGGCACGAAGTCGGTCACCTCGCATGCGTTGGCATGCGCGAAGCCGGTCGTGTCGAAGGCCGTGATGGGCTTGACTCCGCTGCGGCCGGACTTCAGTCCGTCCAGGAAGGCCGGGGCCCCGAGCCCGATGCTGGTGACCGTTCCGAGTCCGGTGATGACCACCCGGCGCGGTCGCTGCTCCTCGTCGTACACTTCGCGCTCCCGTCCTGTCGTCCGGCAGCGGCGCCTAGTTGGCCCGGGCGAGCTTGGCCGCGACGGCCTCGCCGACCACGGTCACGACGCCGTCCAGGTCGACCATCCGGGAGAGCTCGGCCTGGTCGATGTCGGTGCCGAAGGCCCGCTCCAGCTGGGAGAGGATCTCGATGGCGCCCATCGAGTCCGCCTCGTGGTCCTCCTTGAAGCGGCTGGTGTCGGTCATGTCCTCCGGTTCGATCTCCAGGATGTCGCAGATGATGTCCTTGATCCTGGCGCGGTCCTCGGCGTTGAGCTCATTCGTTGTTGTCATGCCAACGATGCTGGCGGACCGCGCTGATCCCACACTGACGAGTCACTGACCACACACTGACAGGCCCTGGCCTAAGATCTTGGGCCCACGTTCCGTGCGGGGGACTACGGGAGGAACGGCTGGATCTCGGGAAGCTCGGCACGATGCTCGACCAGCCATTCCCAGTAGCCGGGCACCGTGCGCGCGTACTCGCAGTAGTAGTCGCGGACCGCGTGCACGAGACGGCGCAGCGTCTCCTCGGTGACCGCGCCGCGGCGCCACACCAGGAGCATCTCGACGAGCTCGGTGTCGGGAAACGGGTCCAGTCGTACGTCGGCGGTGGCACCGGAGGGCGTGGCCAGGGCCGCGGCTCCGCTGTCGTGCACCCACGTCATCGCCTCGCGCTGGGTGCTGACCTGGTGCAGCACCGTGGCGAGACCGGCACCCCCGAGCCGGCCGAGCAGCCGGTCCTCGACGCTGTGCAGCCAGTGGTGCCGCGAGTAGCGCACCCAGGCCCGCCCGACCCGCTCGCCGTCCGCGGGCAGTGCCAGCCAGACGGGCTCCCGTACGACGACCGCGCTGCCGAGGGCGGGATCGGCCAGGTCCACGGCATGGCCGGACAGCAGGGCGAGGCCCGGCACCAGGGCCACGGAGAGCGCGCCGCGGCGCACGCCCGCCACCGCGGCGGCGGGTGAGAGGGTCTCGGTCTCCACGGTGGTGCCGGGCAGCACGCTCTGCAGGGCGGCGCCGAGGGCGGGCGGGGTCCACTCGGTGTTGCCCAGGCGCAGCCGGCCGGCGGTGGCACAGCTCGCCTGGGCGATGACCTCGTCGGCACGCCGTACGAGATCTCCGAGCAACGGGATCAGCCGCTCCCCCAGAGGGGTCGGCACGACACCGGTTCGGGACCGCACGAACAGATCGCCGCCGACGGCCCTTTCGATGCGCTTGAGCTGGGCGGTGAGGCTCGGCTGGGGCAGATTGAGTTCGCTCGCGCCCCGGGAAATACTCCCGGCCTCACTTATGGTGACGACAATCCGCGCGTGCCTTATTTCGATGTCCATGAGCCGCCGCCTCACGTCCCGGAGCGGACATACAGAGATTCCACTGTCTGCCCACGTTAACCGCGACCCGAAGAAACACGCAGACACCTTTCGCCGTTCTTCAGCATTTCGTCAACGGTGCCTCAGCGATGCTTCAGCGGTGGGCGAGAACCTGACGTGGTTCACCGAGTCTGGGGTCCTGTTCCAGAATCGCCTGATAGGCGTGGTGCAGTGCGCGGCCCGGTTCGATTCCCATGTCGTCCGCGAGCCTGCGGCGCGCGCGATGAAACACGTCGAGAGCTTCGGCCTGCCGCCCCGCGTGGTAGAGCGCCAGCATCAACAACTCACTCAGCCGCTCCCGTTCGGGATGTTCGGCGGCCGTCTGGCGCAGTTCCGGCAGTGAGATCCGGTGCGGGTCCACCGCCAGCCGCGCGGTGATCAGATCCTCGCACGCGGTGATCCGCTGCTCCTCCAGATCGGCTGCCGCGATCCGGACCCGCAGTCCGTCATGGGCGTCGCTCAGGGCGGGGCCGTGCCACAGGGACAGGGCCTCTTCCAGCGCGACGGCAGCCAGGGCGGGGTCGTCGGCCACCAGGTCGGCACCGCTGCGTGCCTGTTCACGGAAGCGGTGGGCGTCCACCGAGCCGGCGGGGACGTCGAGCCGGTAGCCACCGCCCACGGTGCGGATCAGCTCGTCCCCGCGCAGGCCCGTGAGCGACTCCAGGTGTTTGCGCAGCCGGCCGACACTGGCCTGCAGCGCGTTGCGCGCGTTGGTAAGGGTGCGGCCCGCCCACAGCTCGTCCTCGAGCTGGTCCGCCAGAATCGTGCGGCCGGGCGAGAGCGCGAGCAGGGCGAAGATCGCCGTCAGTCGCTTCGACACCACGGCGTGATGTCGGGTGCCGTACCGCACAGAAACAGAACCGAGAACCTGTATGTCCACTGGGAACGCCCCCGTATTCGTCGGTTGGAGGGCCCAAATATCGCCCGTGTCCACCGGTCGGGGGAAATACCATTCGCGCCACCGACAAGCACCCGGATGGTATGACCACAGCGGGAACAGGCTCGCCGATTACGCGCACGTGCCCGGCACCCCTTGCTGCGGGTGCGGCACATCGGCATAATGCCGAACCTCACTGACGGTTCGCTGACGCCGATGGATCCCGGCCACCGGACCGGTTCAACCAGCGTGTTTCATCGCCCGCTTAACGACCTGTTGGGCTCCGTGGCCGGTTTCTAGGCTCCTCCCGTGTACGGGAAGTCGGTCAGCGAACAGGAGTCACCTGATGCTCAACAGACTTGTGATTGTCGGCGGCGGAACAGCGGGATGGATGACGGCCTCGTACTTCAAGGCCGCGTTCGGGGACCGGATCGACATCACGCTGGTGGAGTCCGGCAACGTCGGCGCGGTCGGTGTCGGCGAGGCGACCTTCAGCGACATCCGGCACTTCTTCGAGTTCCTCGGGCTCAAGGAGAAGGACTGGATGCCGGCGTGCAACGCGACGTACAAGCTCGCCGTCCGGTTCGAGAACTGGCGTGAGAAGGGCCACTCCTTCTACCACCCCTTCGAGCAGATGCGATCGGTCAACGGCTTCCCGCTGACCGACTGGTGGCTGCGCGAGGGCCCCACGGACCGGTTCGACCGGGACTGCTTCGTGATGCCCTCCATCATCGACGCCGGGCTCAGCCCCCGGAACCTGGACGGCACGCTGATCGACCAGCCCTTCGTCGAGGGCGCGGACGAGATGCAGGGCCTGACGATGTCCGAGCACCAGGGCAAGACGCAGTTCCCCTACGCCTACCAATTCGAGGCGGCCCTGCTCGCCAAGTACCTCACGAAGTACTCGGTGGAGCGCGGCGTCACGCACATCACGGACGACGTCCAGAAGGTCAACCTCGACGAGCGCGGCTGGATCTCCGGTGTCACCACGGCCGAACACGGTGACATCACGGGCGACCTGTTCGTCGACTGCACCGGGTTCCGCGCACTGCTCATGAACAAGGCCCTCGAGGTTCCGTTCGTCTCCTACGCGGACACCCTGCCCAACGACAGCGCGGTCGCCCTCCAGGTCCCGCAGGACATGAAGGCCCGCGGCATCCTGCCGTGCACCACCGCCACCGCCCAGGACGCCGGCTGGATCTGGACGATCCCGCTCATGGGCCGCATCGGCACCGGCTACGTGTACGCCAAGGACTACCTGTCCCCCGAAGAGGCCGAGCGCACTCTGCGCGAGTTCGTCGGCCCGGCCGCGGCGGACGCCGAGGCCAACCACATCCGCATGCGGATCGGCCGCAGCGAGAACTCCTGGGTCAACAACTGCGTCGCGATCGGCCTGTCCAGCGGCTTCGTCGAGCCCCTGGAGTCGACCGGCATCTTCTTCATCCACCACGCCATCGAGCAGCTCGCCAAGAACTTCCCCGACGATTCCTGGAACCCCGTCCAGCGCAAGCTGTACAACGACTCGATCGCCCACGTCATGGACGGCGTACGGGAGTTCCTCGTCCTGCACTACGTCGCCGCCAAGCGCGACGACACGCAGTACTGGCGCGACGCGAAGACCCGGCGCATACCGGACGGGCTGGCGGAGCGCATCGAGACGTGGAAGACCCAGCTCCCCGACACGGAGACGGTCTTCCCCTACTACCACGGCCTGCCGCCCTACTCGTACATGTGCATCCTGCTCGGCATGGGCGGAATCGAGCTGAAGCCCTCCCCGGCCCTCGCCCTGTCCGACCCGGGGCTGGCGCAGCGGGAGTTCGCGGCGATCCGCGACAAGACACGCCGCCTGACCGAGACGCTGCCGAAGGCGTACGACTACTTCGCCGCGCAGCACTGACCGGCTGAAGGGTGCTGCGCAATGGACTCCCTGCAACCGTTGGGCCACGCCGCGCACCTGACGGCGCTGCTCGCCGTGGTTCTGCTGCTCGCCCGCGCGGGCCGGAGCGCGGCGCGTCGGCTGCGCCAGCCCGAGGTGATCGGCGAGATCGTGGTGGGACTGCTCTCCGGGCCCATCGTGCTCCGTCTGCTCGGCCAGGACACGTTCGACGCGGTACTGCCCGGCTCCGCCCTGGAGGCGCTGAAGTACGTCGCCAAGGCCGGGCTCGTGCTGTTCCTCGTCGGACTGGCCCATGAACTGCGGGCCCGTTCCGGCGCCGAGCGGCGCGCCACCCTCTGGCTGGCGGCGGGATCGCTGGTCCCGCCGCTGTTCGCGGGCGCGCTGCTCGCCGGGTTCGTGCTGCTGGAGGACGACCCCGCGGTGCGCGGAGACGCCCCGATGCCCGCGTTCGTACTGATGGTCGCCGTCACGATGTCCATCACGGCCGTACCGGTGCTGGCCCGCATTCTCGCCGACCGCGGCATGAGCACCACGTCGGCCGGACGGCTCGCGCTGGCCGCCGCCGTCGCGATCGACTCGGTGGGCTGGCTGCTGTGCATGCTCGCGATCAGCCTGAACGCCGGAAGCGTGACGGGCTTCCTGCACTCCTTCCTCGGCCTCGGGTGCGGTGCGGCGGGTGCGCTCGCCGTGCGGTACGGGGTGCGGGTGCCGGCCGTGCGGCGGGCGTGCGAGCTTCGCCCGCGGACCGCCACCGTGGTGCTCGGCGCGGCGGCGCTCGCCGTGGCACTGACCGTGGAGCACTTCGGCATGACGGCGATCCTCGGCGCCGCCCTGGTGGGTCTCGCGATCCCGACGGGCGACCACACGTGGACCCCGGTCGTCGCCAACCTGACCCGGGCCGGGCGGGCGCTCGTACCCGCGTTCTTCGTCGTCACCGGGATCACCGTTCTCAACCAGGCCTTCACCCAGCTCTCCTGGGCACTGCTCGTGACGACCCTCGTGCTCGCCTGTGCGGGCAAGGGGATCGGCGGCTACCTCGGAGCGCGTCTGGGGGGTCAGCCACGCGGCGCGTCCCGCCGGATCGCGGTGCTGATGAACTCGCGCGGACTCACCGAACTGATCGTGCTCCAGGCCGGCTTCAGCGCGGGGATCCTCACCCCGGCCCTGGTGCTCGCGCTGACCCTGATGGCGGTTGTCACCACCGCCGCGACAGGTCCGCTGCTCGGCCTCCTCGACCGCGGCGCGCGCGGACCCGAGCCCGCTCGCACCCCCGAACCGGTCGCCGTGGCGGCAGAAGGCGGTACTCGATGACCCGGTCCACCGTCCGGACGACGACGGCCACCACCCCGCCGTCCGACGACTTCCGCACGATGATGGGCAGCTTCCCCACCGGGGTCGCGGTGATCACCGCGGAGGATCTCGACGGCACCCCGCGCGGCATGACCTGCTCGTCGGTGTGCAGCGTCGCCCTCGCCCCGCCGACCCTCCTGGTGTGCCTGCGGGACGGCAGCCCCACGCTCCAAGCCGTACTCGCCTCGGGCGAGTTCACCGTGAACCTGCTCCACGAGGACGCCCGGAGGACCGCCGAACTGTTCGCCTCGGGGGACCCCGAGCGGTTCCGGATCACGCACTGGGAGCGGACGGCCGACGCCGCCGGACCGCACCTGCCACGGCACGCGCACACGATCGCCGACTGCACCGTGTCCCTGACCCAGCGCATGGGCGACCACGTGACGGTCTTCGGAGGCGTGCGCCACATCAGCCGACCGAGCGGGCGGCCCCCGCTCCTGTACGGGCTGCGGCAGTTCGCCGCCTGGCCCACGACGACCCTCTGACCACCCGGTGCGGGGCGTGTCCGCCTCCGCGGGAGGCACGCCCCGCACCCCCTAGCCGGCACCGCCTTTCCCACGCCCCTAAGGACACCCATGAACGGGACACAGGACCCGCATGCCCAGCCAGTCGTCCGCCTCGAATCCGTCAGCCGCCTCTACGGCGGAACGAAGAACCGGGTGACGGCACTCGACAACGTCAGCATCAGCCTGGAGAGGGGTACCTTCACCGCCGTCATGGGCCCCTCCGGATCGGGTAAATCCACCTTTCTGCACTGCGCCGCAGGTCTTGACCGGCCGACGTCGGGGTCCGTGCACCTGGACGGGGTGGACCTCGCCTCGCTGCGTGAGAAGTCCCTGACCAAGTTCCGCCGCGAGCGCATCGGCTTCGTCTTCCAGGCGTTCAACCTCCTTCCGGCGCTCAGCGTCGTGGACAACGTGACGCTGCCGCTGCGCCTGGCGGGCACGCGCCCCAAGAAGGCCGTCGTCAACGAAGTCCTCGAGCAGGTCGGTCTGTCCGACAAGCGGCGCAGCCGTCCCGGTGAGCTGTCCGGTGGTCAGCAGCAGCGCGTCGCCATCGCCCGGGCGCTCGTCACACAGCCCGCGGTGATCTTCGGCGACGAGCCGACCGGCGCCCTGGACACGCGCACCGCCGCCGAAGTGCTCACGCTGCTGCGGCAGGCCGTGGACGTGGTGGGGCAGACGATCGTGATGGTCACGCACGACCCGGTGGCCGCCGCGTACGCGGACCGGGTCGTCTTCCTCGCCGACGGCCGGCTCATCGGCACGCTCGAGCGTCCGACGGTCGAGCAGGTCACGGAGCAGATGCAGAAACTGGGCACGTGGAGCAACCCCTTCGCGATCCAGAAGCCGGAACACGGGGTGCGTCGGTGATCCGGATCGCGCTGCGCACCCTGCGCTTCCACACGGGCGGCTTCATCGCCTCGTTCGTGGCCCTGTTCGTCGGCGCCGTCATCATCATCGGCTCCGGCGGGCTCCTGGAGACCGGTATCCACAACGCGGCGCCGCCGCACCGGCTGGCCGTCGCACCGATCGTCGTCACCGGCGACCAGCGCTACGAGTACACACAGCAGGAGCTCGTCTTCCCCGAGCGGCTCCACATGGACGCCGGATGGGCGGACAAGATCGCGAAAATATCGGGCGTCGAGGCGGCGGTACCGGACCTGTCGTTCCCGGCGGCTCTCGCCGAGGGCGGCCCGGTCACCGGTCACGGCTGGTCCTCCGCCAGGCTCTCCCCCTACCGGCTCACCGACGGTACGGCTCCCGGCGCGGACGGCCAGATCGTCCTGGGCGAGAACCTGGCGGACCGCGCGGGACTGAAGTCCGGTGACCGGATCCAACTCCTCGTCCACGGTGCGCAGAGGAGCTACCAGGTCTCCGGACTCGCCACCGGTCCCGACGACGGCGAAGACGTCTTCCTCGCCGACGCCGAGGCCGCCGAGGTCGCCGACCGCGTCGGCACGACCGACAACATCGGCGTCTTCCCGGCCTCCGGCGCGCACACCCAGGAGGTCGCCGCCGCTGTCCGCGAGCTCGTCGACGGCTCGCCCGTCACCGTGCTGACCGGGGACAACCGCGGCCGCGCCGAAGACCCGGACGTGGTGGCCGACGGCAGCGATCTGATCCCGCTCGCCGCCGCGTTCGGCGGTCTGTCGGCGATGGTCACCGTGTTCGTGGTGGCCAGCACGCTCGGCCTCTCCATCCAGCAGCGGCAGCGCGAGATGGCGCTGCTGCGCACGATCGGTGCGACACCGGGGCAACTGCGCCGCCTCGTCCTCGGCGAGACCCTGTTCCTGGCGATCGTCGCCACCGGCCTCGCCACCTTCCCGGGACCGCGCTTCGGACACTGGCTGCTGAACGCATTCGCGGACGCGGGCGTCGTACCGGAGTCGATCGCGTACCGGGCCGGCTCGGTGCCGTTGATCGTCGGGGTGGGCACGGCGCTGCTCACCGCCATCGGCTCGGCGTACATCGCGGCGCAGTCCGCGGCTCGCACCAGGCCGACCGAGGCACTGGCCGAAGCGACGCTGCAACGTCGCTGGTTCAGCGCATTCCGGCTGATCCTCGGGCTGCTGTGCCTGGCCGGGGGCGCGGCGCTCGCCTGGGGCACCGCGGGCTCGGCGGGGCCGGACGCGGCCGGGGTCGCCACTCCGGCGGCGATGGTGTGGGCGGCGGCGTTCGGTCTCCTCGGACCCGTCGTCGTACGCGCCATGGTGGCCGTGCTGCGCCGTCCTGTCTCCAAGGTGTCCGGGCTCGCCGATGAACTCGCCGCGCACAACGCGCGGGCGCGCACGGGCCGCCTAGCGTCGGCCGTGATGCCGGTGATGCTGGCGAGCGGTCTGGCGGTCGGCCTGATCTACATGCAGACCACGCAGTCCGACGGTGCCCAGCGGGCGTTCGACGAGAACCTGCGCGCGGACGTCGTCGTGACATCGGCCTCCGGTGGTCTGCCACTCGGCCTCGTCGACATGATCCGCCGGCAGCCGGGGGTGGCGGCGGCGTCCGCGCAGATCCCCACCACCGGTTACCTCGAGCCGGACGAGCCGATGCGGCCGAGCGAGGGTGAGGACACGGGCCCACAGCCCACCGAACTGTCGATGCTGGGAGTCACGCCCCAGGGTCTGGACCGCACGACCGCGTACCACGCGGCGGCGGGCAGCCTCACCGCCCTGAACGGCGACTCCGTGGCGCTGCCCGCCACGTACGCCAAGGACCGTGAGCTCGGCGACCTGGTCCCGATGCGGCTCGGCGACGGTACCCGGGTCAGGCTGAAGCTGGTCGCCACAGTCGACGGGAAGCGCGGTTACGAGACCGCGCTCGTTCCGGCGTCGGTACTCGTCGGGCACACGGACGGCGGGCTCGTCCCGCAGATCCTGGTCAGCGCGGCCGCCGGCACGGACCCGGCCCGACTGAGCGCGTCCCTGTCCACGCTGGCCAAGGAGCAGCCCGGACTCCAGGTGACCGGAAGGGAGGTCCTGGAGGCGGCGCAGGCCGACGCGGACGACACACAGGCGTGGATGGCGTACCTGGTCCTCGGAGTCGTCGTCGGCTACGCCACACTCGCCCTGGTCAACACGCAGGTGCTGGCGACGACCGAGCGGCGCAAGGAGTTCATGCTGCAACGTCTCATCGGGGCCACGCGCCGCCAGGTCCTCCAGATGATGACGGTCGAGGCGTCCCTGGTGGCCCTGGCCGGCATCATCCTCGGCCTCCTGGTCGCCGGCGCGACGCTGGTGCCACTGAGCATAAGCGTCCTCGGCACCGCGCTGCCCGGCGGCTCACCGTGGGTCCTCGTCGCGGTGGTGGCCGGAGCGGCGGCGCTGACCCTGGCGACGACCCTGCTGGCGGCGGGGGCGGTGCTGCGGGGCCGGCCCGGGGACATGGCCGGAATCGAGGAGTAGCGGCGCACCCGCACCCCGCTCCGACGCCGTCGGCGGTGCCCGGCACGGAAGTCCGTGCCGGGCACCGCGTCGCGGGTCCACGGCGTGAACACCGCGGTCTGTGTGCGTGGCGCGCCGGGGCAGGACCGCGGCGGCGTGCGGAGGGCCTGCCCCGGCGCCGGGGCGGAGGGCTCGGCCGCGCTTCAGGCGGCCGGAGTGGTGCGTGCCGCCAGGTCGGTCACCGGGCGCGGGTCGCGGTGGCGCACCGCCGCGCCGGCCGGGCGGCGGCGGGCCGGGCCCCCCGCGGCAGCCGGTTTCGCCGGGCGGGGGGAGATGCCCTTGAGGAGGGCGACGCCGAGGGGGGTCAGGGTGTGCAGCACCGTGTTGCGGATGCGGCGGGTCGTGATGAGGCCCGCCCGGCGCAGGACCGCGGTGTGCTGGCTGGCGCCCGCCGCCGAGATGCCGAGCCGGTCCGCCAGCTGGCTGGTGGTGCAACTGCTGCGCAGCGCGTGCAGCGCGGCGGCCCGGGTCTGCCCGACCAGGGCGCCGAGCGACTGGCCGCTGTCGTCCGGCTCGTCCCACAGTCCGGCCGCCTGGTGGGTGTCGGGCGGCGCGGCGAAGGCGAGCACGACCGGGCCGTTCTCGTCGAGGCGGCGGGTGACCCGGCCCGGCCGGTGTGCCAGGAACACGGACGGAGTGAGCACCAGACCGCGCCCGTCGAGGCGGATGTCCTCGTCGGGGCCGTCGTGGATCTCCAGGACCGGAGCATGCCAGGTGATCTTGGAGTGCAGGGTGGTCAGCAGCAGTTCCACCCCGCCGGCCATCAGTACGCGGCCGCGGGCCTCGCACTCGGCCTCCAGATAGGCCCGCACATGCTCCCAGTACGGCGCCACGGCGACCCGCCACACCCGCGACAGATCACCGGCCGCCGGGTGGAAGGGCGGACCGGGCGCGTTCCGGGCGGCGCAGGCGTCGGTGCTGACGCAGCGACCACTGCGTTCGATGAGGTCGATCAGCCCGTCGAGTCCGGGAGCGGCGCTGCCGCCGGTCAGCGGCAGCGGCCACTGGGTCAGCCGCTCCCCGACCTGGCTGCGCCAGCGGGCGAACGGCGCACCGACGCCGCGCCCGAGCAGCCCGTACGCGAAGGCGCTCTCCACGAGCGGGCCGGCAGTCGTCCTCAGCCGGACCCGAGCGAAGTCAGCAAGGGTGAAGTGGATTCGTTGCATAGTGATGCCCCCGTGGTCGCGCTGCCGGCCGGCAACCGCCGCTCAGGTCGACTTGCCGGAGAGGGAGATGAAGACGTCGTCGAGGGTGGGTCTGCGCAGGGCGAAGTCTGCGACGTCGACGCCTGCCCGGCGCAGCGCCGCCGCAGCGGTCTCGATGCTCTCCATGCCGTCGCTCAGGACGATCGACACGGTGCCGTCGACGAGGTCCACCGACGGCTCGCCGGGGGCGACGCGGCGCAGCGCGTCGGCGGCCGACGCCACGCTCTCCGGCCGGGTGAGGGACACGTCGAGCCGCTCCTCACCCGCTGTGCGCTTGAGCTCCTCCGGGGTGCCCTCGGCGATGACACGGCCGGTGTCGATGACCGCGATCCGGTCGGCGAGGACGTCGGCCTCTTCCAGGTACTGGGTGGTCAGGAGCACGGTCACCCCGTCGGCGACCAGTTCCTTCACCGCGTCCCACAGCCGGGAGCGGCTGACCGGGTCGAGGCCCGTCGTCGGCTCGTCGAGGAAGAGGACGGACGGCCTCGCCACCAGGCAGGCGGCCAGGTCGAGGCGGCGCCGCATGCCGCCCGAGTACGTGCGCGCCGGGCGGTCGGCGGCGCCGGTCAGCTCGAACCGGTCGAGCAACTCGGCCGCCCGGGCGCGCGCGCCGCCCCGGCCCAGGTGGGTCAACGTGCCGATGAGGACGAGGTTCTCCCGTCCGGTGAGCATGTCGTCCACCGCGGCGTACTGTCCGGCGAGCCCGATGCGCCGCCGTACCTCGGCCGGTTGGCGCACCACGTCGTAGCCGGCGACCCGGGCCCGGCCGCCGTCCGGTTCGAGCAGGGTCGAGAGCATTCTGACGGTGGTCGTCTTGCCCGCCCCGTTCGGACCGAGCAGGCCGAGCACGGTGCCCGGTGACACCGTCAGGTCGACTCCGCCGAGCGCCTGCCGTCGCTCGTACCGCTTGCACAGGCCCTCGGCCTCGATCGCCCATTCCAGCGCTGCCACCGCTGCTCCTCCGCCCCGACTCGGCCGGGCTCGTCAGGCGGCCGGAGCGTCGGCGGACGAGTCGCGCAGGCTGCGCGGGCGCAGGTCGGTCCAGTGCTCCTCGACGAAGGCGAGCGCCTCGTCGCGCGAGGTCTCGTCGAGGGCCACCGTCCAGCCGGCGGGGCGCTCCGCGAAGGAGGGCCAGAGGGAGTGCTGGCCCTCGTCGTTGACCAGCACCAGGAAGGTTCCGGCCGGGTCGTCAAAGGGGTTCGCCACGTCACACACTCCAGGTCGTGTCGGTTTCGATCGCCGGTTGTCGTCCACCGGACTCATCGAGGATCTCGACCCGCGCTGACGAAACGCTGACCACTCACTGATGTGCGCCGCGCGCGACCTGGTCGCGGTGAGCGGCCGCGCCCGTTCAGGCCGCGCGCGACCTCGTCGCCGCGACGTCCCGCTTGCCGTTGGCGTTCACGACGATCTCCGGCACGGTGTGCACGGCCTCCGGCACCAGGGCCGAGGGCAGCACCGCCGTGAGCGCGGAGCGGACGGCGTCGGCCAGGCCGTCGGTGCCGCCCGCCGCGACAGGCCGTACGAACAGCTCCAGCGTGTCGATGGGGCCGCGCACAACGTCGAACAGCGCGTCGGCGACACCCGGCACGGACAGCACGTGGTGGCGGAGTTCGCCGAGCTCGATCCGGTGACCGTTGACCTTCAACTGGTCGTCCCCCCGCCCGAGATAGAGCAGCGTGCCGTCGGGCCGCAGCTCCACCATGTCACCGGTGCGGTAGGCGCGCCCGGCCGGGCCGCCCAGCTCGGCCTCGTCGATGAACCGCTCGCCCGAGGGCCGCGGGCCCAGATAGCCGGCCGCGACGGCTCGTCCGGCGATCACCAGTTCGCCCGGGCCGCCCTGCGGCACCGGACGCAGCTGGTCGTCCACGACGTACGCCCGGGTGTTCCACGCGGGTCGGCCGATCGGCACGGTCGGCGTCGCGGGCAGCGTCGTACGGTCGAAGGAGAACGCGCAGCAGCCGATGGTGGTCTCGGTCGGGCCGTAGTGGTTGACGAGCCGGACCCCGTCGAGGCGGTCGCCCAGGGAGGCGATGAGCGCCGGGTCGAGGCCTTCGCCGCCGAACATCAGCAGCCTGGTCACCCGGTCGTAGCGGGGCGGCTGCGCGAGGACGTCGAAGAAGCGGGCGTGCGAGGGAGTCATCTTCACGAACGTGTACTTCTGCGGGCGCTCGCCGAACAGCGTCTCCTGGTCCCACAGCCCGGCGACGGTCACGACGGTGCGGCCCTGCGCGAGCGGCACCCACAGCGACGTCATCGCCAGGTCGAAGCCGAGGCTGCCGAACAGAGGGCTGCCTGCCCCCTCGCAGCCCACCAGCTCGCCGCACCAGGACGCGTAGTTGGCGAGCGAGGCGTGCGGCACCCGGACGCCCTTGGGGACGCCGGTCGAGCCGGAGGTGAACACGACGTACGCGATGTCCTCCGGGCCCGGCAGGGTGGCGCTCCGGTCGGGGGCGTCGGCGTCCGGCAGGGCCGCGACGTCGATGAACGGGACGGGCAGGGCGGGCAGTCCCCCGGCCGCGTCGGGTCCCGAGTGCAGCAGCGCGGTGGGAGTCGCGCCGGCGAGTACGGCGGCGGTGCGCTCGCCGGGGTGCTCGGGGTCGATGGGCACGTAGGCCGCGCCGAGCGCCATCACCGCGAGGGCTCCCGCGACGGTGTCCGGGGTCCGCGCGGCGATGAGGGCCACCCGGTCCCCCGCGACGACGCCCGCCTCGTCCAGCGCGGCAGCCACGACGAGGGCCCGTCGCCACAACTGCCGGTAGGTGAGCGCACGGTGGGCCGAGCGCACCGCCACGGCGTCGGGCCGGGTCCGCACGTGCCGTACGACCATGTGGACGACGGACGCCTCCGCGACGGGGCGCACCGCGCCGGACACCGAGCTGGGGTGGGGTACGTGGACCATGACGGGGCTCCTGGGTGGGGACGGGTCGAGGACGTCGGCGCGGACTTCCGGACGGTCGCCAGCGTAGGAACGGTGCGGCCGCCCGGACCACGCTCTTAATACTCCAGTCTGACTTCGCGATCTTGTCGCGGACCCGGCTGGGAACGGGTACGGC